>NZ_JBHXTL010000011.1:0-131780 GCF_042677365.1 Kitasatospora sp. NPDC127116 | reverse complement strand
CGCGGGGCTCGGGGGCCCGGGGCGGCGGCCCAGGCCTCCCCGGGGGGGGGGGCCGCTCCCCCCACCGAGGGGCCCCCCCCGGCCCCGGCCGTGCGACCGTCCGGATCGTGGTGACCGTCCGGACGTTCAGGCCAGGACCTTCTCCTTGGCCTTCTGGTACTCCTCCTCGGAGATGGCGCCCTTCTCCTTCAGGTCCGCCAGTTTCGCCAGTTCGTCGGCGTGACTGCGGCCGGCGGCCTCGGGCCCGGACGTTGCCGCGTCCCGGACGTAGGCCTTGAAGGCGGCCTGGTTCTCCTGGGCCTGTTGGAGGTCGCGCTTGGTCATCGATTGCCCGCGGGCGATCAGGTACACCAGGACGCCGATCAGGGGCAGGATGATCACCAGGACCAGCCAGCCGGCCTTGCCCCAGCCGCTGAGGTCGTGGCTGCGGAAGATGTCCGTGATGATCTTGAAAAGCAGGAAGAACCAGAGGACCCAGAGGAAGAACTCCAGCATCGTCCAGAAGATGTTGAGCACCGGGTAGTCCACGGCCAGTGAAGTGGTGTCCATGGCTGAGTAATACCATCACAAAACGGACATCTTCACTTGGTGTTCCGCCGTTCAAGTGACCTTCCGCAGCCGCGGGAACGGCCGTCGGGGCCGGGCGCTCAGCCCAGGCCGGCCTGTCGGCGCAGCTCCACCGCCAGCGCGACCAGCTCGCCCCACCAGGCGTCGTGCCCGGTCAGCAGCAGCCGCTGGGCCTCCGCGGGCGGCACCGCGCGGACCTCGACCACCTGCTCGCCGTCCGTCGGGTTGGTCGGCGCGGAGTCCAGCGCCACCTCGCCCCAGCCCCACAGCCAGGCCTTCTCCGGGTGCGGCTGCCACGGCCGGTAGGGCGTCGGGTCCTCGGTGCGGCAGCGGTGCGCACCCAGCCAGTGCGGCTCGCCGAGCAGCCGGGCGCCCGCCTCCTCGCCCAGCTCGCGGGCGAGGCAGGAGACGATGCTCTCGTCCCGCTCCCGGGTGCCGCCGGGCAGGAACCAGTGGTCCCGGTCGTCCCGGCAGAGCACCACCCGACCGTCCGCGAAGCCGACCAGGTGGATGTTGGTGACCAGCGCGTCCGGCGGCAGCTCGGTGGAGAACTGCGCGTCGAACCGTCCCCAGCTCCAGTACTGCGGTGCGTGCAACGCCGGGAACCTCGCGGCGAGTTCGGCGGCTCTGGCGGAGGTGTCGGCGCGGTCCGTGGTGTCAGTCATTCGGCGATGGTAGTGCCGGCCGGGAAACGGCGGGGGGCGGTCGGATGGACGAGGGCAATGTCGGAGGTGGAGATGGCTCGTGGGCGGCGCGGGCGCGGCGCCTCGGCCGGTGCGCCGACCCAACTGCCCAGTGAGATCTCGGCGGTGATGCCCGGTCCGAAGCCCGCGATCAGTCCGGTGGTGCCCTCGGGCACGCCGCCGTCGGCGAACAGCCGGGCCAGGGCGTCGAAGACCACGGCACTGGCGATGTTGCCGCGCTCGGTGAGCGTCGCACGGCTGTAGCGGAAGGTGGCCGGCTCCAGGTTGAGGTAGCGGCACAGGTCGTCGAGGATGCGCGGGCCGCCCGCGTGCACGATGTAGAAGCCGAGCCCGGAGACGTCCCAGCCGTGCTCCCCGGCCAGGGCGCGCAGCGCGGGCGCGAGCATCTCCATGGTGCCGGGCACCCGCTTGTCCAGCTGGAAGTGGAAGCCGGTGTCCTTGACCCCGTACGAGATCCAGTCCTCGGTGTGCGGGACGAGGTGCGAGCCGTTGCGCTCGACCTGTACGCCGTACCCGCCGTTGTCGCGCATCACCACGGCGGCGACGGCGTCCCCGAACAGGCCGTTGGAGAGCAGCGAGCCGACGCCGAGGTCGGTCGGCTGGTAGCAGAGCGAGCAGAACTCGCAGGCGACGATCAGCACGTTGGCGCCCGGGTAGGCGCGGCAGAAGTCGTGCGCCCGGTTGACGGCGGCGCCGCCGGCCGCGCAGCCGAGCTGGGCGATCGGCACCTGGCGGGTGTCGGCGCGGAAGCCCATGGTGTTGATCAGCCAGGCGGTCATCGACGGCATCATGAAGCCGGTGCAGGACACGTAGACGATCAGGTCGATGTCCCGGGCGGTCAACTCGCCGTGGGCGAGGGCGCGTTCGACCACTTCGGGGACGCGTCGCTTGGCCTCGCGCTCGTACACCTCGTTGCGGACGGTGAAGCCCGGGTGGGTGAGGGTCCGCTCGATCGGCTGGACCAGGTGCCGGGTGCGCACCCCGGTGTTCTCGATCAGCCGCAGCGCCAGGCCGAGCTGGGGGTGGCCGGCGTGCAGGGTGCGGGCCAGGTCGAGGGTCTCGTCCAGCGTGATGACGTGCTCGGGCACGCCGATCGCCGGGCGGCAGAGAGTTGCCATGGGTGGGTCTCCCCTGGGGGCCTGCTGGCAGGCCGGTGGATGCGTGGAGCGGTACGGGCGCCGCGCGGCCGCGGGTGACGGGCGGCGGCGGGCGGGCGGCGGCAGGGTGGGGCGGCGGCAGGTGGGGGAGTCGGCTACCAGGCCACCGGCAGGGTGCGCGGGAAGCGCCAGATCGAGCCGGAGTTCCAGTCGAGTTCGGCGGGGTCGACGGCCAGCCGCAGACCGGGGAAGCGCCGCAGCAGGGTGCCGATGGCGACCTGCAGTTCCATCAGGGCCAGGTGCGAGCCGGGGCAGCGGTGCTGGCCGTGCCCGAAGGTCATGTTGACGGGCCCGGCGTCGCGGTCGAGGTCCAGCTCGTCGGGGCGCTCGTAGGCCGCCGGGTCCCGGTTGGCGGTGAGGTAGGAGACGTGCACGGCCTCGCCGGCCCGGATCGGCACGCCGCCCAGCTCGACGTCCTCGGTGGCGACCCGGGCGATGCCGACGCCCTGGCGGAAGGGGACGAAGCGCAGCAGCTCCTCCAGGGCGCGCGGCAGCGTCTCCGGCCGGGCGCGCAGCCCGGCGAGCTGCTCGGGGTGGGTGAGCAGGGTGTAGGTGAGGTTGCCGAGCTGGTAGGTGCTGGTGTCGTGGCCGGTGACCAGCAGGACCATCGCCATGACGGTCAGCTCGTCCGGGTCCAGCAGTTCGTCGCCGTCGCGGGCGGTGGCGAGGGCGCTGATCAGGTCCTCGCCGGGGTGGGCCCGGCGTTCGGCGGTCAGCTCGGCGAAGTAGCCGCGCAGGGCGGTCTTGGCGGCCTCCTGGCCGTCCCGGCTGCCCGGGCCCATCCGCATCATCGCCACGGCGTGGCCGCGCAGTTCGGCGCGGTCGGCCGCGGGGACGTCCAGCAGCTCGCAGATGGTGGCGAGCGGGAGGCGGTCGGCGAGGAAGCGCATCAGGTCGGCGGGGGCGCCGTGCTCGGTCATCTCGTCGAGGTAGCCGTCGACGGTCCGCTGGGTGGCCGGGCGCATCCGCTCGACCTGGCGGTTGGTGAAGCCCTGGGCGACCAGCCGGCGCAGCCGGTTGTGGGCGGGCGGGTCCATCAGGTTGATGGCCTCGGCCTGGGCGATCGGGGCGGGCGTCATCCGGGGCAGGTCGCGGCCGATGCCCGCGGCGCGGCTGAACCGGCGGTCGGTGGTGACGACCCTGACGTCCTCGTAGCGGGTGGCCAGCCAGGCCTCGCCCTCGCCGTGCGGCAGCCGGATCCTGGCGACCGGGTCCTCGGTGAGCAGTCGCTTCAGGAGGGGGTCGAACTCCAGGCCGTCGGTGTGGTGGAAGGGGCAGTCCCACACGGGGGGGTTGGTGGTCACGGGCCGGTCCAAGTGTTGTCGTCGTGCCGGGGGGTGGCGCCCGAGGTGTGTCGGTCCGGCTCGGGCGTGGACATGCAGATGGTGCCCCATGAATTGGCAAAAAGGGGAATTCGGTGAAGAGTTAACTCCAATGAGTGAGATTCGGATGATAGTCACGCGAATTGGTGCGGACGGGCGGCGAGTTGACGGTCAGCCGCCACCCGGCGCGACCAGCCCGGTCTCGTAGGCGAGCACCACCGCCTGCGCCCGGTCGCGCAGGTTCAGCTTGGCGAAGATCCGGGCCACATGGGTCTTCACCGTCGACTCGCTGAGCGTCAGTTCGCGCGCCAGCTCCGTGTTGGACAGCCCGCGCCCGAGCAGCGTGAGCACCTCCGCCTCGCGCGGGGTCAGCGGGGCGAGGTCGCGGTGCAGCGCCGGGCCCTCGGAGCCCGGGGCCGGCCGCGGCGCGCCGGCCGCGAAACGCTCGACCAGGCGCCGGGTGATCGAGGGGGCGAGCAGCGCGTCCCCGGTGTCCACCAGCCGTACGGCGGCGGCGAGGTGGGCCGAGGTGACGTCCTTGAGCAGGAAGCCGCTGGCCCCGGCGGACAGCGCGGCGTAGACGTAGTGGTCCAGGTCGAAGGTGGTCAGCATGATCACCCGGCAGCCGGGCACCCGGGCCAGGATGCGCCGGGCGGCCTCCAGGCCGTCCGTGCCGGGCATCCGGATGTCCAGCAGCGCGACGTCCGGGCGGTGCAGCACGGCGGCGGCCACCGCCTCGTCGCCGTCGGAGGCCTCGGCGACCACGTCGATGCCGCGCGCGGTGAGGATCATCCGGAAGCCGGTGCGGACCAGCTCCTGGTCATCGGCGATCACCACCCGCGGACGGCGCTCCGGCGGCTGCTCCGGGTCCGTGCGGCCCCCCGTCACGGCCGGTCCAGCGGGATCCGGGCGCGGACCCGGAAGCCGCCGCCGATCCGGCGCCGGGCGTCCAGGTCGCCGCCGTACACCGCGACCCGCTCGCGCAGGCCGAGCAGCCCGCGCCCGGCGCCGTCCGGCCCCGGCCCGGCCGGCGCGGCGGGTGCCCCGGAGAGCACGCTCGGACCGCTGTTCAGCACCTCCACCCGCAGGTAGTGGTCCGCGTAGCGCACCGTCACCTCCGCCGTCACCCCGTCCCCGTGCTTGAGCGCATTGGTCAGTGCCTCCTGGACGATCCGGTACGCCGTCACGTCGATGCCGCCGGGCAGCGGCCGCGGCTCGCCGGAGATCCGCACCTCGACCGGCAGCCCGGCGAAGGCGAACCGGTCGATCAGCGGGCTCAGCCGGCTCAGGCTGGGCTGCGGCGCGAACCCGTTCGCGGCCGGCTCCTCGCCGCCGTCCGCGGCGGGGGCGAGCAGGCCGAGCAGGTGCCGCAGTTCGGTCATCGCGTCCCGCCCGGCCGCCTCGACCGCGGCCATCGCTGCCGCGGCCTCCTCCGGCATGGTGGTCAGCACCTCGCGCGCGGCCCCGGCCTGCACCACCATCAGGCTCACGTTGTGGCTCACGATGTCGTGCAACTCGGCGGCGATCCGCGCCCGTTCGGCGTCCACGGCGGTCCGGGCGGCACTCTCCCGCTCCCGTTCCAGCAGCCAGCCGCGCTCGCCGACGGCCGCCCGGTGCAGCCGCCGCGCCCGGGCCAGCGCCACGCCCAGCCAGCAGGCCGCCGCGGCCGCCGCCCCGGCCGTCGCGAAGGCCGCCCACTCCCACCCCGATCCCCACACGGCACCAGCCTCCCAGGTCACGGCATGATCCACATCATCCGGGGGTGCCGCCCCCGTACATCCCGGGTACTACGGCCGCCCGCGGTTACACCCGGGGTGGGACGTGCCGGCGACGGCCCCGCGCCTACGGTCGTCCACCATGAGCAACGACCACGACGGGACCTCCCGGCCGGGCGACGCGCAGGTCGTCGTCGAGCTGTCCGGGGTCCACAAGGAGTTCGGCGACGCCAAGGCGCTCGACGGCGTCGACCTGCGGATCCGCGCGGGCGAGGCGGTCGCCGTGATGGGCCCCTCGGGCTGCGGCAAGTCCACCCTGCTGAACATGGTGGCCGGACTCGACCGGCCCACCGCCGGCACCGTCCGGGTGCAGGGCCAGGACCTCGGAGGGCTGAACGAGAACGGACTGGCCCTCCTCCGCCGCCGCCACATCGGCATGATCTTCCAGTTCTTCAACCTGATCGACGACCTCCCCGCCCTCGACAACGTCGCCCTGGCCGCCCAGCTGACCGGTACCAACGCCCGCCAGGCCCGCCGCCGGGCACTGGAGCTGCTGGACGAACTCGGCGTCGCCCACCGCAAGGACGTCTACCCGGCGACGCTCAGCGGCGGCGAGCGCCAGCGGGTCGCGGTGGCCCGCGCCCTGATGAACCGCCCGGCCCTGCTGCTCGCCGACGAGCCCACCGGCGCGCTGGACAGCCGCTCCGGCGAGCAGGTGATGGACCTCCTGATCGACCTCAACCAGATCGGGCAGACCCTGCTGATCGTCACCCACGACCCCGGCCTGGCCACCCGCTGCGCCAGCCGGCTGGTCGAGATGGCGGACGGCCGCGTGGCGAACGAGCGGATGCTGGAGCCGCAGTCATGACCGGCGCGGTGTGGCGGGCCTCCCGGGCGGCCGTGAAGCGCCGCCGGGTGCAGACCGTCGTGATCGGCCTGGTCGTCTTCTGCTCCACCGCGACGGTGCTGCTCGCCCTCGCGGTGATCAGCGCCGCCCGGGCGCCGTTCGACGCGGCCTTCGAGGCCGAGCGCGGTGCGCACGTCACCGCCGCCTTCGACCCGGCCAAGGCCTCGGCGGAGCAACTGGCCGCCACCGCCCACCGGCCGGGCGTCGAGGCGGCCGCCGGACCGTTCGACCAGGCCGTGGTGGAGATCCCCACGGACTGGGTCGGCCGCCCGCCCGGACCGCTGACCCTGGTCGGCCGGGCCGACCCGGCGGACGCGCCGGTGGACCGGGTGGACCTGCTGGTCGGCCGCTGGGCCACCGCGCCCGGCGAGGTGGTCGTCAACAACCCGGCCGGGGGCGCCGGGACGAGGAACCTCGGCTCTCAGCTCGTCACCAGCACGGGACTGAAGCTCACGGTCGTCGGCTTCGCGACCGGCATGAGCCAGTCCTCCGGCGGTTGGGTCACCCCCGCGCAGGCGGCCGCCCTGCACCCCACCGCCCGGCAGATGCTCTACCGCTTCACCGACGCGGCCACCGAGCAGCAGCTGACCGCCTCGCTCGGCACCGCCACCGAGGGCGCGCCCAAGGACGCCCTCACCAGCACGCAGTCGTACCTGGTGCTCAAGCAGGCCTTCTCGGCGGGCGCCGACGCCTACCTGCCGCTGATGACGGTCTTCGGCGTGCTCGGTCTGATCGTCGCCGCGCTGATCGTCGGCAACGTGGTGAGCGGCGCGGTGGTCTCCGGCTACCGGCACATCGGTGTGCTGAAGTCGATCGGCTTCACCCCGCGCCAGGTGGTCACGGTCTACCTGACCATGGTCTCGGTGCCCGCCGTCGTCGGCACCGTCCTCGGGACGGCGGCCGGCTGGGCGGCGGCGTACCCGATCCTCCGGACCGCGTTCTCCGGGATCTCGACCGGCTCCGCCGTGATCGAGCCGGCCGGCTGGCTGCCCGCCGCCACCCTGATCAGCGTCCCGCTGCTGGTCGTCCTCGCCGCGCTCGTCCCCGCCTCGCGCGCCCACCGGCTCTCCGCCGCCCAGGCCATCTCGGCCGGCAGCGCGCCGCGCACCGGACGCGGGCTGAAGGTCCAGCGCCGGCTGAGCGGCACCCGGCTGCCGCGCGCCGTCAGCCTCGGTCTCGGCCAGCCCTTCGCCCGCCCGGCCCGGACCGCGCTGACCATCGCGGCGATCGCGCTCGGGGTGGTCACCGTGACCGTGACCACCGGCCTGAGCAGCACCCTGACCAAGGTCATGGACTCGGCCGACGGCAGGACCCATGTCAACGTGCAGACCAGCCACTTCGCGGGCAGCGGGATCGAGCCCCGGCTGACCCCGGAGCAGACCGAGGCGATGCTGCACGCCGCCCCCGGCGCCGAGCGGGTCTCCGTCCGCGGGCTGGTCCGGATCGGCGTCGTCGGACAGCCCCAGCCCGTCTTCGCGAACTTCTACGGCGGCGACGCCATGGTCGACCACCGGCGGCTCGACGTGGTCGAGGGCCGCCCGGCGACCGGGCTGAACGAGGTCGAGGCCGGGCCGGCCTTCCTCGACCAGCACGGGATCAAGCTCGGTGACCGGCTCACCCTGGTCCTGGACGGCCGGCAGACCACCGTCACCGTCGTCGGCGAGGAGATCCAGGGCAACGCCAACTCGATCTCCTCGAACGACGCCACCAGGGCCCTGCTCACCCCCGACCCGCACGTGGTCGAGTACGACGTGCGGCTCGCCGACGGCGCCGACGCCGAGGCGTACCGGAAGGCCGTCACGGCCGCCGACCCGAGCCTCTCGTCCTCGGTCGTCACGGCGGGTTCGGCAGGGCCCGTCGTCGCGATCAAGACCTTCAGCACGACCTTCAGCGTCCTGCTGTCGGTGGTCGCCGCGCTCGGCGTCTTCAACACCCTGCTGCTCACCATCCGCGAGCGCCGCCGCGACCTCGGCATGCTGAAGTCGATCGGGATGACGCCCCGGCAGGTCGTCGCGATGACGGTCACCTCGGTGGCCTGGCAGGGCGTGGTCAGCGGCATCGTCGGCATCCCGGTCGGGGTGGTGGTGCACCGGCTGATCGCCGAGAACGTCCGGATCATCAACTTCCCGGAGGCGACGATGGACGTCTGGGGCGCCCCGCTGCTCGTCGGCCTCGCCCTCGCCGGCGTCGCGATCGCCGTCCTCGGCGCGCTCGTCCCGGCGCGTTCGGCGGCCCGGCTGCCGATCGCCGAGGTGCTGCACAACGAGTGAGCCCGCGCAGCGGTGACGACGGCCGGTCGGGACTCCCGACCGGCCGCCCGTGTTGTCCGAGCTTGCGGAATCCCGCGCCGCGTGTGTCATACCGGCTGACGCATGCTCAATCACCGCTGTGCGGACGCCTATCATCGCGCCATGGCCACCGCTGAGCTGATCCGCATCGTCTCCCGCTCCTCGCCCATGGCGCTCGCCCAGGTCGAGCGGGTCCGCACCGAACTCGCCGCCCTGCAGCCGGGCCTGCGCACCGAGGTGGTGCCCGTCACCACCTCGGGCGACCGCTGGACGGGTGATCTCGCCCAACTCGGCGGCAAGGGCGCCTTCACCAAGGAGGTCGACGCGGCGCTGCTCGCCGGGGAGGCCGACGTCGCCGTGCACTGCCTCAAGGACGTACCCGCCGACCGGCCGCTGCCCGCCGGCACCGTCTTCGCCGCCTACCTGCGCCGCGACGACATCCGCGACGCCCTCGTCCACCCCGGCGGCCTGCCGCTGGCCGCCCTCCCGCCGGGCACCCGGATCGGCACCTCCTCCGTCCGCCGGGTCGCCCAGCTCGCCGCCTCCCACCCCCACCTGGAGTGCGTCCCGATCCGCGGCAACGCCAACAGCCGGCTCGCCAAGCTGGACGCCGGGGACGTCGACGCACTGCTGCTCGCCGTCTCCGGCCTGGAGCGGATCGGCCGGCCGGAGCGGATCACCGAGGTGCTCGGCATCGAGGCGATGTGCCCGCCGATCGGCGCCGGCATCCTCGTCCTGCAGTGCCGCGAGGGCGACACCGCGACCATCGAGGCGGTCACCGGCCTCGGCCACCGCGACACCTGGCGCGAGGCGGCGGCCGAGCGGATGTTCCTGCACGCGCTCCAGGGCCACTGCAACAGCCCGATCGCCGGCTACGCCCGGGCCGAGCGGGACGGCCGCCTCTCGCTGCGCGGCCGCGTCTTCACCCCGGACGGCAAGCGGGTGCTGGACGCCCACGAGTGGGCGGGGGCGCTCAGCCCGGAGGACCTCGGGACCTCGGTGGCGCTGGCGCTCAAGCGGCAGGGGGCGCAGGAGCTGATCTCCTCGATCCCGCACTGAGGCCCGGCCTCCGGGCCAGGGGTGCCGCGGTCGGTTTTTCCCGTCGGAGCGAGAACCGGGCGGGTGCCCGGGGCGTCCGTCTGAGGCGTGATCAGTACGGTGCTCGGCGGGATGCCGATGTTCTGGCCCGGGCTGCTGCTCTCGCTGGTGCCCGCGGCCCTGTGGAACCGGCCGGTGGGGCGGTTGCTGCGAGCCCACTGGGTGGTGGGCTTCGTGCTGCTGCTCGGCCTCGGCGGGGTGGTCGTGGCGACGCTGCTGCCGGACGCCTTCCGGCTCACCGAGGGCGCCGTCCGGCACTGCGCCGTGGAGGGCGGCAGGCCGCGCTCGCCGTACGAGCTGCTGCACGTGCGGCACATCGAGCTGAAGCTGGCGACCTACGCCCCGGTCGGCTTCGCGGCCGCGCTGGCCGGGACGCGGCGGCGGGCGGTGGTGGCGCTGGTGGGTGCGGCGGTGCTGCCGTTCGCGGTGTCGGCGGTGCACTACGCGGTGCCGGCGATCGGGCGGGCCTGCGATGTGCAGGACGTCTGGGACGGGGTGCAGGGGGTCGCCCTGGGGGCGGCGCTGGGGCTGGTGGCGGGGCCGCTGGTGCGGGCGGTGCGGGCGCGGTCGCGCGCTGTCTGAGCTACTGGTCGAGGAGCGGGAAGAGCCGGGCGACGGCGGCGACCGGGCGGGCGCCGGCGGGCCGGGTGGCCGGGTCGGTGTCGCGGCCCCGGTAGCGGGCCAGCACCCGGCGGAACTCCTCGGCGACGGCGGCCAGTTCGGCGGGGGTCAGATGGACGACGGCGCTGAACGCCTCGTCCTGCTGCCACTCGGCCGGGGCCTCGGCGCGCCGGGCGAGCCAGTGCCGGTGGCTCTCGTCCTCCAGGCCGCGCGCCAGTTCGCCGAACCCGCCGTCGGTCTCCGCCCGTCGGGCTGTCGGCAGCCGCCACGGCCGGGCCCGCCCGTCGGTGGCCGGGGCCTCCTCGATCAGCCCGTACCGGGCCAGTTGCCGCAGGTGGAACGAGCAGAGGCCCGAGCTGAGGCCGAGCCGGGCGGCGGCCTCGGTGGAGGTGACGGTGCCGTGCTCGGCGAGCAGTTCCAGCAGCGCGGTGCGGACGGCGTGCTCGGGGAGGGAGCCGGTTCTGACGAGGTCTTCGGTCACTTTGCAAAGTCTGCTACTTTGCAAAGCTGACAGCAAGTCCATCGAGGGAGTGCCTGTGTCCGAGCTGCGCGAACGCCCGACCGTCCTGCGGATCACCGAGGTGGGGGAGGAGATCCTGCGCCGCACCTGCCGCCCGGCCACCGAGGAGGACTTCGGCAGCGAGCGCCTCGCCCGGCTGATCGACGACATGTTCGCCACCATGCACGTCGCCGACGGCTGCGGCCTCGCCGCCAACCAAGTGGACGTCGACCTGCGCCTGTTCGTCTACGACTGCCCCGACGACGACGGCGTCCGGCACACCGGCCACATCCTCAACCCGGTGATCGAGGAGCAGGAGCCCGGGCGCGCGCTCATCGAGGAGACCGAGGGCTGCCTCTCCGTCCCCGGCGCCAACACCGGGCTCGCCCGCCCGGCCCGGACCGTGGTGCGCGGGTTCAACCAGCACGGCGAGCCCATCACCATCGAGGGCACCGGCTACTTCGCCCGCTGCCTCCAGCACGAGACCGACCACCT
Organism: Kitasatospora sp. NPDC127116; assembly: GCF_042677365.1. NCBI lineage: Bacteria > Bacillati > Actinomycetota > Actinomycetes > Kitasatosporales > Streptomycetaceae > Kitasatospora > Kitasatospora sp. NPDC127116. The sequence goes on along the minus strand of NZ_JBHXTL010000011.1, from coordinate 120,407 downwards.
GAACGGCGGGCTCTACATCGACCGGCTCTCCGCCCGCGACCGCAAGCGGATGATGAAGCAGACCGCCGACCGCCGGGAGAAGGTCTTCGCCGAGCGCGCCACCAGGGCCGCCAAGGCCGCGCGTTGACCGACCCCGCGTCGAACGACCCCGCGCACCTCGCCGCCGTCCGCGAGTCCTACGACACCGTCGCCGCCGACTACCTCCGCCTGGTCGTCCCGCCGGAGGGCATGGACCCGGTGTCCCGGGCGATGCTCGCCGCTTTCGCCGAGCTGGTACGGGAGTCGGGCGGCGGCGAGGTCGCGGACCTCGGCTGCGGACCGGGGCGGGTGACGGCGTACCTGGCGGGGTTGGGGCTGTCGGCCTTCGGGGTGGACGTGTCCGGCGGGATGGTCGCGCTCGCCCGCCGGGCCCACCCCCGACTGCGCTTCCTGCACGGCTCGATGGCCGCACTCGACCTGCCCGACGGCGCCCTCGGCGGCATCCTCGCCTGGTACTCCGTCCACCACACCCCGGCAGATCAACTGCCCGCGCTCTTCACCGAGTTCGCCCGCCTCCTCGCGCCCGGCGGCCACCTCCTCCTCGGCGGCCACGTCGGCGAGCCCCAACTGCTGCGCCCGGCCCGGGCGTACGGCCACCCGGTGACGTACGCCTCGCACCTCGTCCCGGCCGGGCGGCTCGTCGAACTCCTCGAACAGGCCGGGTTCACCGTCACGGCGCGGGTGGAACAGCCGAACCCGCAGCGGGAGGACCGCTCCTACGTCTGCCTGCTGGCCGAGACCCGTACGGAGTGAATCTGTCGGGTGGTGCGCCGAGGCGGCCTCGGTGGCGCCGGCGAAGGTGACGGATGCCTGCCAGGCGGCGTGGGAGAAGCTGAGCCGGGGGCCGCTCTTGTCCTTGGAGTTCGACCTCGCGGAGGCCCCTGATGCCCCTGATGCCCCCGATGCCCCCGATGCCCCCGATGCCCCCGACGGCCCCGATGCCCCCGGCGGCCCCGACGCGCCCTGAACCCCGCGAGACCCCACCGATCCTCCGAGTCACCAGGGGTGGGAAGTCGGCCCGTCCGACTTCCCACCCCGCCTGTCGGCGTCGTGGGCCCGGACCATCCCAGGTTTGTGGGATGTCCCCAGGCCGACCGCCGCTGCCAGGATGTGCCGCACGGAGCCGAACGCTCCGGCCGGGCTTCGGAGTTCGGGCTCCGCGGGCTGTCGCGGGGCTGCGCCGGAGCACCCGGCTCTCCGGCAGAGAGATCCACATCCATGAAGATCCGTCGACTGGCCGCCACCGCGCTCGCCGCGGCAGTGCTGGCCCCCGTGCTCGTCCTGGCCACCGGCGCCGAGGCGAACGCCTACCCGCGGCAGCTGTCCAAGAGGGAGCAGTGCACCGCGGCGTGGAACGTCAACTACTGGTCCGGTGGCGAGTCCTTCGCCCGCGGCCAGTGGAGGGCCTGCATGGGGGGCTGACCGCCTCCGCGGCCCCTGGCGCCCCGAGCGCCTCAGCACCCCAATGGGCCACAGGGCAGGAGTGGGAAGTCGGCCGGTCCGACTTCCCACTCCTTTCTGCGTGGTGCCCGCCCGGCGTCCCGTGCCCTCTCGGCCCCCGGTGGCGTTAACCCGGTGACGATCACTCGGAACGCGAAGGAGACCGCCGTGGAACGACGTCGAATCCGCAACGCCGTCCTGGGAGCGTGCAGCGCGGCGGCGGTCATGGGAGTGCTCGTGCCGGCGCAGCCGGTCCGGGCCGCCGAGGCCTTTCCCCGCCCCGCGCTTCCGCTCGTGACGGACCAGGCGTTCCAGGACGATGCCCTCCGGACGCACAACCGGTACCGTGCCGCGCACAGCGCCCCGCCCCTGACGCAGGATCCCGAGCTCGTCGGGTACGCCGAGCAGCGCGTCACCCGCCTGAGCACCGGTCACAAGCTCGACCTGGTGAACGAGGGCCGGGTCAAGGGCGTGGGGGAGAACGTCTGGTGGGGCTGGATCGGGTCGGTCGAGCCGGGCACCGAGCCGGCCGCGGCACATGTCGCCGTGGACCGCTGGTACCAGCAGGGCCGCGACTACCGGTACGACCAGCCCGGCTACGACCAGAACCCGGGGACGGGCGGGTTCACCCAGGTGGTGTGGAAGGCAACGACCCGCATCGGCTGCGCCCGGGCCGCCGGCGCGGGGACGGCCGACACCAAGGACGGTCTGGAGTCGTACATCGTGTGCCTGTACAAGGAGCCGGGCAACATCGACGACCCGGCCGCCTACCGGCAGAACGTGCTGCGGCCGGTGGACGGCTGACCGCCGCCCGGGCACAGCCCCCCGGCTCGCCGGTCGTCACCGACGGAGGAGGGACACGCCTCAGGGCGCCGGGCGGTCGCAGACCGCCGCGGTGCCCTGCGCGGGCGGGCGGGTGGTGCCCCGGAAGCCGCCCGCGCGGAGGATCCCGTCGATCCCGGCGTTGACCGATTCCGCGCAGCGGCGGGCCGCATACAGGTCGAGCAGGGCGCTTCTCAGGCCGGCCTGGTCGCGGGCGGTCAGTGCCTGGGCGCAGCCGCGACTGCCGTTGTCCGCCTTGGTGGTCAGCGCGTGCCAGTCGGCCCGTAGGCGCGGGTCGGCGGGCACGCGGAACCAGACCGTCTCGAACCAGGCGGCGCTCCCCCACTGGGTGCAGGCCGGCCGGAGGCGGCGGTCCAGCGCGTCCCAACTGTCCTTGGCGGCCTGGGCCTCCCGGACGGCGGCGGTCAGGCGACTGTCGTACGAGACCGCCATGTCGATGAGGTCGTCGCCGCTGAGGCGGTACCAGGCCCGGATCTGCCGCACGCGGGTCAACTCCGACCGCGGCGGGTCCGGGAGCCCCCAGAACTGCACCAGGGAGCGCTGGGACGTGAGCTCGTTGACCATGAAGCCCAGCTGGTACCTCCTGAAGCCGCCGTCCGCCGCGGTGCCCGCGACCGCCACGACGCACAGCAGGATCACCGCGAGGCGGCGTGCGCGCGGTCCACGGGCTCCCTGCCCACCGGCCTGGGGCTCGGGGTGGACGGAGACGCGTGCGTCAGGCCGCCGTCGACGGCGGACGGCCGTGACGGCGGCAGCGGTGAGCGCGGCGACGACGGCGGTGAGCCCGGAGAGGACGAGGGCGTTGTTCAGCACGAATGTGAACGGGAACAACGGCCTCCACCAGGCCGGCCGCCAGGCGCAGCTGTCCGAGAGGACGTTGAGCGGGGCGACGCAGCCGTCCACCGAGACGAGGAGCGTCATCGCGGCGGCCCCCAGCACGGTCGCCGTCCCGGCGGCGGTCAGGGCGCCCAGCAGCCGGAAGCGCCGGTCGGCGGCGCTCGCCACGGCGGCGGCCAGGCCTGCGGGCAGGCAGAGCGCCGTCAGCAGGAGGCCCGCGTACCGCAGGGCGTAGAGCCCGCCCCGCGCGTCCGGTACCGGCTGCGCGGTGTGGATCCAGGCCTGGACGCCGACGACGGCCAGGCTCGCCAGTGCTCCGCCCAGCAGTCCGGGCAGCACGACCTTGCGCAGCGGCGCCACGGGACGTTCCGGCCGGGGTGCCCGGTCCGGCATCCAACGAGGGGTCCGGACCGCGCTGCCGGACGCCCAGGCGAGCAGCGGCACGACCCACAGGACGATGACGGCCAGTGAGCCCATCGGTGTGTCGGCGACGTTCGACAGCTGCGGCAGCACCGTGGCGATGCCGGGAATCCTGGTCAGGTCCCCGGTCGGGGCTTTGGAAGGAAGCCACTGCAGGACGGACTGGGCGACGGCCTGGGCGCCCGGGAAGTCCCTGTTCAGCGCCGTGGCTCCGGCGAGCATCCACCAGGTGAGCCACGACGTCATGGCGACGCAGCCGGCGGCCAGGCAGAGCGTGAGCGCGGGGCGCGGGGTCCGGCCTCGTGAGGTGCGGGTCCACAGGTGCGCGCACTGGGTGGTCCACCAGCCGAAGGCCGCTCCCGCCGCCACCGGTACCAGCAGGACCAGCGGCCGCTGCGGTTGCCAGGCCCAGCCCGCGCCCCAGCCGCTGAGGACCAGGCCGGCCGACATGCCGGCGCCCAGCCACCCCCCGGCCCACGCCCCGGAGGGCACCCGGGTTCCGGTCAGGACGGCGTACACCACCGCCCGCCACAGGGCGACGACGATCACGCCGGTCACCAGGGCACCGGGAACGATGACGAGCAGCGTCATCAGGTTGTTGGTGAAGTTCACGCGGTACGGCGCGATCTGCCGGAGCACCTGCTGCACGGCCAGGACGGGCACGGTGCCGATGAGGAAGAGCGGCAGGACCGAGGTGCGGAACAGCGGGGCGGGATCGACCAGGGCCCCCTGGCGCAGGCCCCACCGTGGATGGGTGCGCCACAGGTCGAGGAAAGCGTCGAGCAGGCGGCGCACCGCGCTCCCGGACGGTGCGGCGCCGACGGACCAGCCGTGCGGGTCCGCGCCCCAGCGCACCGCGGCCAGGTCGGCGTAGATCTCCCGGCTGCGCAGCGCGTCGGAGCGGGCGAGGTACAGCAGCACGACCATGACGACGGCCAGCGCCACGGCCCGGTCCAGCTGCGGCACCCGGCCGTCCGCCACCACGCCGTAGATCACGTAGCCCAGGCAGAGCACGTACGGCAGCAGCACCAGTGCGAGGAAGACCCGCCACAGGGCGACCGTGAGGTACGTCAGGGTGACGTCCCGGTTGGCGATGTGGGCGAGTTCGTGCAGCAGCACCGCCCGGAACCGCTTCGGATCGCGCCGCCGGACGGCGAGCAGGCCGCCGTGCAGGCAGACGACCGGGCGGCGGGTGCGGCCGAAGACCACCGCGCTGACCGAGGCGGCCGCGGGGTCGACCACCACCCGGGGCGTCGGCGCCACGCCCGTCGCCGTGCACAGTTCGGTGAGCAGGGCGAGGAGTTCGCCGTCCGGATCGACCGCGGCCAGCGGGATGACGCGGCCGCGCCGGGCCTTCCAGTGCGGCAGCGCGGCGAAGAGCAGGGCGGCCACCACCAGCAGGAGCAGCGGCCAGGCGGCCACCTGCCACCACGGCGGCGCGGGCGCCCACAGGGACAGGCAGAAGCGGGAGGCGGTGACCTGGCCGGAGATGCTGAGCGACGTCTTCCAGTAGCTGCCGTCAGCCGGGTCCACGCCCGCGGCGAGGCTGCACCCGGACTCGTCCCCGTCGGCCAGGACCCTGACCACTTCGAGGATCATGGCGCCGCCGGCGGTGAGCATCAGGAGCAGCAGGACGACGAACCGGGGGCCCGTGCCCGCGCCGAGGACCCTTTCGTCGATCCGCGGCCGTCCGGGCGGCGCCCCGGTGGCGTTCACCTAGTCCTGCCCGGTGCCGGTGGGGTCGGTGGGGGGCTCCGGGGCCGGTGGGGTGGGCGGAGTGGGCGGGTCCAGTGCGCGGGACAGGGCCAGCCGGGCCACGACCCTGTCGGCGATCTCCTCGGTGAGATCGGGCGCGAGGCCGCGCTGCTCGCCCGCCGTCAGGAGCAGGGCCCGCACCTCGGCCAGCTGCTCCCTGGTCAGCGGCTGGAGCTCGGCCGCGCGGGCCGGTCGCCGGAACAGCCGCCGCACCAGGCCCGTGGCCCCTCGTGAGGCGCGGTCCACCGTCGTGGCCACCATCCGCTGCGCCACCTCGTCGAGCACCAGCCAGACGACGGGCGTCACCAGGGCGGCGACCTCCCCGATCCCGAACCCCAGCGGCTCGCGCCGCCCTCCACCGCGGCTCAGCCGCCGCACCACCGTGGCGTCGTCGAAGCGGCGGAGCCCCTCCACCAGGAACAGTTCCTCCGGTGCGAGGGTCTCCACGACCGATCGCACCACGTCACGCACCAGCACGGTCGGCCGGCCGTCGCCGGTCATGTCGGTTCCGGATCCCACTCGTCCCCCAGACCTTCGAGAATCCTTCCGGCCCGCATGAGGTCGGCGCGCCGGATCGTCCACTGTGGCACGGGATGTGACGGTCGGGCAGGACTTTTCCCGAGCCTGCTCCATCCGCTCACGGAGCCTGCGGACGTCCCGATCGAGCGGGTGCTGCGGAGCCGGGTGCTGCGGAGCCGGGCACTGCGGAGCCGGGTGCTGCGGAGTCGGGCGTGACGGAGCCGGGCGTGACGGCCCGGGTCAACGGGAAGCCGGATCCGCTCCCGTGGCGGCGGTCGGTGGCCGGATCGGTTCCGGGCGGGTCGGCGCCGCCCCGCGTGTGCGCAGTTCCCGCAGGTCGTGCGGGGTGTTGACCGCGCACCAGAAGCCGTCGGCGCGGTATCCCGCCAGCTGCCGCAGCCGCACCAGGTGCGGGAGAGTCGTGTTCGCGTGGTCCCCCCGGTCCGGCAGCAGGGGGACGACGCCGGGCTCGAAGGCGTACACGCCACCGTTGACCGTGCAGACGGGCGGGGGCGGCGCGGCGAGTTCGGCGACCCTCCCCAGGGCGTCGCAGCGGACCGTGCCCCGGGGCAGCCGGGGCGGGACCAGCGCGACCGTGGCCAGTGCCCCGCATCGCAGGTGGTGGGCGCCCAGCGCGGTGAGGGGAAAGTCGGCCCAGATGTCGCCGTAGACGGCGAACCACGGTTCCCGCGGCGCCGGAAGTGCGCGGGCGGCGAGTTTCAGTCCTCCGCCCCGCCCCAGCGGGGAGGCCTCCACGACCACGGTGGTGCGGATCGGCAGGGTCGCCGCGCGTACGTAGTCGGTGATCACCTGCGAGCGGTAGCCCGCCGAGACCACCACCGTCTCCACGCCCGCGTCGGCGAACCGGTCGATCTGGTGGCGCAGCAGCGGTGTGCCGTTCACCTCGACCATCGCCTTGGGGCGCAGGTTCGTGTGCGGGGCGAGTCGCCTGCCGCGTCCGCCCGCGAGGATCACGGCCTGACGGATCGGAGCGCAGGCGTCCGGCGATGACATTCCCGACCTCCCGGGAGCGACGGCGCGGCGTCGGAGCACCGGCCGCGAGGCGCGGGCGGAGCGGACGACTGCGACGAGGGTAGCCCCCGATATGCCGTTGGAGAGGCAACCGACCCACTCGCCGGGCAGGACGGCGGCTGCGCCTCCTGCGCCTCCTGCGCCTCCTGCGTCTCCTGCGTCTCCTGCGTCTCCTGGGCCTCCTTCGCCGACGACCGGCCGCCCCCCTGCGCCACCCCTCCGGGCCGACCCTGACGGAAGGTCGGGGAACGACGGCTCCCGGCCCCTGATGTCCGGGGCGGCCGGGGCCGGAAGACTCGTCGCCGGGCCGGGAACCACCGGTCCGGACGACGACCATCCTGGAGCCGGACCCGCATGAACGCGCACACGAACCGCACCCGTTGGGCCGCCCTGGCCGCCGCCGGCGCCCTCGCGGCCGCGCTGACGGTCGGGGCGGGCAGCCCGGCCCTCGCCACGACGCCCTCCGTCGCCGCCCCGGCGGCGGCGAGCCCGTCCGCACTGCCGCCGCTGGACCCGGCGGCGCTCCGGGGCGCCCTCGCCCAGCGGCCGGCCGCCGACGTCTCCGCCGCGTTCCTGCGGGTCACCGGTTCCGCCGGGAGCTTCGAGGGCGCCTCGGCGGAGAGCGGTATGCGGGTGGATCCGCACGGCCGGTTCCGGATCGGGTCGATCTCGAAGGTCTTCACCACCACCGTCGTCCTCCAACTCGCCGGCGAGGGCCGGATCGACCTCGACGGCGCGGTCCGGCAGTACCTCCCGGACTTCCCCTACGCGTCGGTCACGGTGGGGCAGTTGCTCAACCACACCAGTGGACTGCCCGGCGGCTCCAACGTGCCCTGGGGTGACGGCACCACCGGCTGGTTCGCCGAGCACCGGTTCGACTCCTTCACCCCCGAGGAGGTCCTCGCCACGATGGCCGGGCAGCCGCTGGGCTTCACGCCCGGCAGCGCCCAGCAGTACAACGGCATGAACACCTTCGTCGCCGGGCTGATCGTGGAGAAGGTCACCGGCCACCGCTACGCCGACGAGCTGCGCGACCGGATCGTCCGCCCGCTCGGCCTGCACGACACCTCCCTCCCGGACGCCGACGACCCGCGGCTGCGGCACCCCGCGACCCGCCCGTACCTGACCGTCCCCGACGCGGACGGCGGCTCGCACCGGGTGGACGTGACCGAGCAGAGCCCGTGGCCCTGGACCGAGGGCGGCATGATCTCCAGCGCCCCCGACCTGGACCGCTTCATGACGGCGCTGTTCCGGGGCCGCCTCCTGCCGCCGGCCCAGCAGGAACTGCTGTTCACGGTCCCGGCGGTGCCCATGGCCGGACACGGCGGCCACTGCCCGGACGGCACGGCCTGCATGAGCACGGGCCTCGAACGCCTCACGGCCGGCGGCATCGTGGTCTGGGGCAAGACCGGGTCCCGGCCGGGCTCCACCAGTGGTGTCTTCGCGACCCAGGACCTCGCCCGCAAGGTCGTGTACTCGGTCGACCCGACCGCGCTGAACGGCGCCGAGACCCCGTACCTCCTCGGGCTGCTGACCACCGCGTACGGCCTGGGGTCCAAGGGCTGACGTCCGTTCTCCACCGCTGGGCCGACGGCGGGTTGGCTCGCGCGGGGGAGGCGGGCGGGCCGTGCGGTGGACGTGCGGCGGGGGTGGTGTCCGGGACGGTGGAGCCATGCTGAAGGACATCCCGGTGGGCGACACCGAACGCCCCGTTCCCCGTTGGGCCCTGCGACTGGCCAAGGCCCTCCCGTTGATCGTGCTGCCGCACTGCCTGTGGCGCCTGCCGTTCGCCTTCGACTTCCGGATGGGCACCGTCGACCCGGCCGCCCCGCCCTACGTCTGGTGGGCCGCCCCGTACGTGATCGGTCTGAGCGTGGTCACCGAGGCGCTGACGCTGCTGACCCTGGGGCTGGTCAGCGGCTGGGGCGAGGTGTTCCCGCGCTGGGTGCCCGTGCTGCGGGGCCGGCGGGTGCCGCCGCTCGCGGCGCTCGTCCCGGCCGTGCTCGGGGGCCTGACCCTGGTGGCCCTCTTCGACGGCATGCCGCTCGCCTGGCTGGGCGTGTTCGCGGAGGTCGGCTACAGCAACGGCTGGTGGATGCTCCTGGGCCGGATCTGCACCTCGACGGCGATGTTCTGGGGGCCGATCACCCTCGCCCTCGCCTGGGCCTACCACCGCCGCCGCCGGCCGGGCAGCGCGTGAGTCCCCCCGCCCCACCCCGCCCCACCCCGCCCCGCCCCGGCCCGCGCCGGCGGGGCGGGGCGGGAGCGCGGGCCACTACGACACCTGAGCTTCCGCCCCGGCCCGTCCGGGCCTCACCACTGCGCCACCCGGTAGTCCTTGAGGAACACCCCCGACACCGGGTCCCCGGCCTCGCCGCGGACGATCGGGTCGTAGACCCGGGCCGCGCCGTCCACGATGTCCAGCGGGGTGCGGAACCCCTGGGCGGCGAGGTGGGCCTTCTTCGGGGCCGGGTTCTCGTCGGTGATCCACCCGGTGTCGACGGCGCACATGTGCACGCCCCGGGGGGCGAGTTCGGCCGCGCTGGTACGGGTGAGCATGTTGAGCGCGGCCTTCGCCATGTTGGTGTGCGGGTGCCGGGCGGTCTTGTTGCGGACGGCGAACCGGCCCTCCACCGCCGTGACGTTGACGATGTAGCGGGCGGGGTGCGGGGAGGCCAGCAGCAGGGGCAGCAGCCGGTCGCAGAGCAGGGCCGGGGCCAGCACGTTGACCAGCTGGGTCTCCAGGACCTCCGCCGGGTCGAGCGAACCGAGCACGGCGGACCAGGAGTTGGCGGGCGCGAGGTCGGGCAGCAGCCCGGACTCGTCGGTGAGGTCCAGCAACGACCCGGCGCCGGAGGAGAGCCGGGCGAGGCCGGCGACCGGCCGGAACCCGGGGGCGTGCTCGATCGCCCGGCGGTCGGCGGCGGGCAGGGCGTCCAGCTCGCCGGCGGCCAGCGGCGCGTACGACTCGGGCGGGCGGCGCAGGGTCTGGGCGGCGTTGTTGACCAGGATGTCGAGCGGGCGCCCGTCGGCGCGCAGCCGGTCGGTCAGACCGATGACCTGGCGCGGGTCACGCAGGTCGATGCCGACCACGCTGAGCCGCTCCCACCACTGCCCGCTGCCCTCGGCGGCGCGGAAGCGGCGGACGGTGTCCTGCGGGAACCGGCTGGTGACGATCAGCTCGGCGCCGTCGCGCAGCATCATCAGGGCGAGCTGGAAGCCGATCTTCACCCGCCCGCCGGTGAGCAGCGCCCGGCGCCCGCGCAGGTCGGTCCCCAGGGCGCGGCGGGCGGTGTTGTCGGCCGCGCAGTCCGGGCAGAGCATGTGGTAGAAGCCGTCGACCGAGCGGTAGGCCTGCTTGCAGACGTAGCACTTGCGCGGGACCAGCAGCTCGCCGACCGGTCCGTCCGCGGCGGCCAGCGGTGCGTCCTCGCGGCGGGTCCGGCTGCCGGTCGCGGTGGTGGCGAGCAGGTCGGCGTCGGCCTGCCGCACGGCCTGCCGGGCCTCCTGGCGGCGGCGCTTGCGGCTCTCCATGACGAAGGAGCCGAGCTGCCGCTCGGCGTGCAGCCGGGTGCGGTCGTGGGCGGGGAGGGCGCGCAGGCGGCCGAGGGTGCGGCTGAACGCGGCGAGTTCCTCGGCGGTGAGGCCCGCCGCCCCGGCGGCGTCGCTCGCCGGATGGATGGTGATCAGCTGGTGATGGTCGTCCCGGACCGTCATGTCCGCCCCCTCGTGCCGTACAGGTGGGAGGGACTGTAGTGGACGGCCCGGGACGATGAGATGCCAATTTCCGCTGGTGGGCGGTGGGCGGTGGGCGGTGGGCGGTGGGCGGCGGACGCCGGGTCCGCCGCCGGGTCCGCCGTCGGGGCCGTCGCCGCGGGCGTGGGCTCAGCCCGCGTACTGGCCGAGGATCTTCGCGAACTCGTACGGCTGCTGCGGGATGTTGGTGCACTTGGACAGCGAGCCACCGGTGCAGGCGTTGGCGTCCCGGGTGGCGTCCCAGAAGGACACCATCCCGAGGTGGTTCTGCCGGGCGAAAGCCACCAACTGCTGGGCGTCGGCCTGGTTGTAGACCTGGTGGTCGTCGTTCTCGCCGATCATCGGCGTGACGCCGACCATGGCCCACAGCTGGGCGTCGGTCCTCGCCGGGTAGAGGGCCTTGAGCTGGCCGAACAGCGACTGCGCGGCCTGGACGGCGGCGTTGCCGTAGTCGGTCCCGCTCCGGTAGTAGTCCATCGCCATGATGTTGACCACGTCGACGGCCACCCCGGCGTCCCGGGCGGACTTGACGATGGCGACGCCCTCGGCGGTCAGGCCCTCCGGCAGGACGGGCAGGGTGAAGGAGACCTTGAGGCCCGGGTGGGCCTGCTGGAGCTTGGCGAGCGCGGCGGAGCGGCGGTCGTTGGCGGCGGTGTCGGCGATGGCCGCGCCCTCGATGTCGAAGTCGACGTAGCGCAGGTTGTAGGCGTTCACCACGGCGTCGTACTCGGCGAACAGCGAGTCCACCGTGGTGCAGGCGGCGGCGAGTTCGGTGCCGGCGGCGCCGCCGAAGGAGACCTTGACGTCGCCGCCGGCCGCGCGCAGCGCGTCCACCTGGTCCTTGGCCCAGGCGGTGCGCGGGTCGTAGGCGTTGAACCAGCTGGCCTTGCAGCCGACGCCGGTGACGAAGCCCATGGTGTAGCCCTTGAGGCCGCCGGCCTTGGCCAGGTCGGGCATCGAGGGGGTGGGCCAGGCGCCCATGTCGATGTACGGGGCGACCGGGAGCGCGACGTTCGGCGCCGGGGTGGTCGGTCCGCCGGTGGGCGTGCCGGTCGGGGTGCCGGTCGGGCCCGGCGGGGTCGAACTCGGCGGCGGGGTGGTCGGGTTGCCGCCGCCGGGGCCGGTCAGCGCGATGTCGTCGGCGAGGTAGCCGCCCTGGCCGTACCAGCCGTGCAGGTACACGGTGACGCTGGTGGTGGCGGGCCCGGTGGTGAAACTCGTGGACAGCTGCTGCCAGCCGGGGCCGCCGGCGGTCCAGGTGGCCGGGTCGGTGAAGCCGCTGCCGGTCGCGCCGAGGTAGACGTACTGCCCCTGCACCCAGGCGCTGAGGGTGTACTTGGTGTTGGGCTGGACGGCGACGCTCTGGCCGCACTGCGCGGTGTCGCTCGCGCCCACCGCCCCCTTGAGTGCGTACGTCCCGCTGTGCGCACCGGAGTTGACTACGCTCCCGGTGCCGGCGGAACAGCTCCAGGGGCCGACCGCGCCGCTCTCCAGGCCGCCGTTGGCGAGCAGGTTGCCGTCGGCGGCGCCGGCGTTCCCGGCGAGGACGGCCAGGCCGCCGGCGGCGAGCGCGGTGGCGGCGGCGAGGCTCAGCAGGGTGGTCCGGCCGGCGGGGCGGCGGTGCGTGGGGGCGTGCAGGGGCGCGCTGGGCATGGGGGTGCCTCTCGGGACGTGGTGGGGCCGCCCGCGCCGCGAGGGGGGAGACACGGGGCGGGCGGCGGCCTGGGGGTGTTCCGGGCGTGGGAGCGCGGTGCGGGGGAGTGCGGTGCGGGGGAGTGCGGTGCGGGGGAGTGCGGTGCTGAGCATCAAACTGGACTAGACCAGCTGTGCACGTCAAGCACTTCCCGGCCCCGGACGCCCCACCGGGGGCAGGTTTTAGGAACGGTTAAGACGGCGACGGGGCGGGCTTCGAAAGGGACTTGACCTGGAGTGCACTCCAAGGTGAAAGCTGAGGGCATCGAACGCGCCACCACGCGAACCACTGCTGCGGCCACCGCCACGGAAGCCGCGGAATCCACGATGGGAGCACCCTCATGCGCAACGCCCCGTTCGGTACCGGCGGCCCCGAGATCGGCGTCATCGGCCTCGGCTGCATGGGCATGACCTGGGCCTACGACATGGGGAGCCGGGACGACGAGAACTCCGTCCGGGTGATCCGGCAGGCGCTGGACCTCGGCGTCGGCCTGATCGACACCGCCGACATGTACGGCCCGTACACCAACGAGGAGGTGGTCGGCGCCGCGCTGGCCGGGCCGTACCGGGAACGCGCCTTCCTGGCCACCAAGGTGGGCATCGTGCCGGGCGGTGCGGGCCAGCAGCAGCGCAACGGCCGGCCCGAGCACGTGCGCCGCTCGATCGACGAGAGCCTGCGCCGGCTGGGCACCGACCACGTCGACCTCTACCAGCTGCACCGGGTCGACCCGGACGTCCCGATCGAGGAGACCTGGGGCGCGTTCGCCGAGGCCGTCGCGGCCGGCAAGGCCCGGAGCATCGGGCTCTCCGAGCCGACGGTCGAGGAGATCAAGCGGGCGCAGTCCGTGCACCCGGTGGCCTCGGTGCAGTCCGAACTGTCGCTGTGGACCCGGGACGTGCTGGCCGAGGTGCTGCCGTACACCGAGGAGCAGGGCATCGCCTTCCTGCCGTTCTCGCCGCTCGGCCGGGGCTTCCTGACCGGCGGCATCACCTCCTTCGACGAGCTGGCCGCCGACGACTTCCGCCGCCGGCTGCCGCGCTTCCAGCAGGACGCGCTGAAGGCCAACCTGGCGCTGGTCGAGAGGGTCCGGGCGGTCGCCGGACGGACCGGCGCCAGCCCCGCGCAGGTGGCGCTGGCCTGGGTGCTGGCGCAGGGCCGGTACGTCTTCCCGATCCCGGGCACCCGGACGCCGCGCTACCTGGTGGACAACGTGGGCGCGGCCGGGATCGAACTCTCGGCGGCGGACCTGGCCGAGCTGGACGCGCTCCCGGCCGCGACCGGCGAGCGTTACTGACGGGGCGCCGCGAGCGCGGGCGGTGCCGGCGGATCGGTGCTCGCCGGGGGCCGGTGCCCGACCGGGGGCCGGGAGCCGGTGCCGCGCCGGTGGCCGGTGCGGCGCCGGGAGTCAGCGCTCCATCACCCACACCAGCTGCCGTCCGGTCTCGCCCGGAGCCCGGACGGCGGTCTCGGCGACCCGGTCCAGCCGGTAGCCGAGCTTGCGCGGGACGGCCGCGCTGGCGCCGTTCGCCCGGTCGCAGCGGATCTCCACCCGGGTGATCCCGGGCAGTGCCAGCGCGGCCTCGGTCAGCGCCCCGGCCGCGGCGGTGGCGATGCCGCGGCCGACGTGCCCGGTGGCGACCCAGTAGCCGATCTCCAGCGCGCCCGGCCCGATCCGCCCGTGCAGGCCGAAGGCGCCGATCACGCCGCCGGGTTCGGCGTCCAGGCCGGCCAGGTACATGAAGTCGGTGCCGGCCTCCCAGGCGGCCGCGCCGGCTCTGGTCAGCTCGGCGGTCCGGGCCCGGGAGGGGGCCTCGGCCGCCCACTCCATCCAGGGCCGCAGGTGGTCCAGGTTGGCGCGGACGGCCCGGTTCAGCGCGGCCGCGTGGGTGCTGCGGCGGCGCCGCAGCCAGAGGCCGCCGGGCAGCCGCAGCCGTTCCGGCGGCCGCCCGGCGGTCACCGCCGCCACCGGCGGGGCGAGGCCGCAGGACCGTGACTGTGCTTGGCTCATGACGGCGATTATGTCCTTGGCCGGGACCTGTCACCATCCGATGTCCCCCCGGTGGCGGGCGCGCCCGCCCGCGCCCCGGTGCGTCAGAGCCGGACCATCACCTCGTCGAGCTCCTTGCGCCGCAGGTCCGGCACGCGCGCCCCCTCGGCCGGGTAGCCGACCGGGATCACGTACGCCGCGCGCTCCTCCGCCGGGCGGTCGCACACCTCGTTGAGGAACTTCATCGGACTCGGGGTGTGGGTCAGCGTGGCCAGCCCGGCCTGGTGCAGCGTGGCCAGCAGCAGCCCGACGGCGATCCCCACCGACTCCTTGGTGTAGTACGGGCGCGGCGAGTCGGGGCCCTTGTGCACCTCGAACACCACGATCACGGCCGGCGCGTCCTCCAGGAACGGCTTGCGCCAGTCGGTGCCGATCGGGGCGAGGGCGGCCAGCCACTCCTCCGACGCCCGGTGGCCGTAGAACTCGCGCTCCTCGGTCTCGGCCGCCTCGCGCAGCCGCCGCTTGCGCTCCGGGTCGGTGATCACCACGAACCGCCACGGCTGGACGTGCGCGCCGCTGGGCGCGGTGCCGGCCGTCCGGATCGCCCACTCGACGACCCCGTCCGGGAGCGGGCGGGTGGAGTAGTCGCGGACGGTCCGGCGCCGGGCCATCACGTCGTGGAAGGACCTGCTGCGGGCCTCGGCCTCGTGGGCGGGCACCGTCATGGGGGCGAGCGGGACGGTCGGGTGGGACGTCCCCGCCACGGCGCTGTCTGTGCTGTCAACCATGGCGGACAGCACAGCACATGACGGCCCCTCCGGGAAGAGGTACAGACCGATAGGTACAGACCGATAGGTACAGACCGGGAGATGGAGCCAATCGCCGGCCGGCGCCGGCTCAGAGCTCGTGCACCCGCCCGTCCCGGACCTCGATCCGGCGGTTCACCGACACCGTGTCCAGCATCCGCCGGTCGTGGGTGACCAGCAGCAGGGTGCCGGTGTACGAGCCCAGCGCGGTCTCCAGCTGCTCGATCGCCGGCAGGTCCAGGTGGTTGGTGGGCTCGTCCAGCACCAGCAGGTTGACCCCGCGGGCCTGCAGCAGCGCCAGCGCGGCCCGGGTGCGCTCGCCGGGGGAGAGGGTGGCGGCCTGACGCAGCACGTGCACCGCCTTGAGGCCGAACTTGGCCAGCAGCGTGCGCACGTCCTCCGGCGCGAGCTCCGGTACGGCGGCTGCGAAGGCCTCCAGCAGCGGTTCACCGCCCAGGAACAGGCCGCGCGCCTGGTCCACCTCGCCGACCACCACGCCGGAGCCCAGCGAGGCGCTCCCGCCGTCCAGCTCCAGCCGGCCGAGCAGGGCGGCCAGCAGCGTGGACTTGCCCGCGCCGTTGGCGCCGGTGATGGCGACCCGGTCGGCCCAGTCGATCTGCAGGTCCACCGGGCCGAAGGCGAAGTCCCCGCGCCGCACGCTCGCCCCGCGCAGGGTGGCGACCACCGAGCCGGAGCGCGGCGCGGTGGCGATCTCCATCCGCAGCTCCCACTCCTTGCGGGGCTCGTCGACCACGTCCAGCCGCTCGATCATCCGCTGGGTCTGCCGGGCCTTGGCGGCCTGCTTCTCGGTGGACTCGGTGCGCATCGCGCGCCCGATCTTGTCGTTGTCGGAGGACTTGCGGCGGGCGTTGCGCACGCCGTTCTCCATCCAGCCGCGCTGCATCCGCGCCCGGGCCTCCAGCCCGGCCTTGGTGTCGGCGTACTCGTCGTACTCCTCGCGGGCGTGCCGACGGGCCACCGCCCGCTCCTCCAGGTACGCCTCGTAGCCGCCGCCGTACAGGTTGACCTGCTGCTGGTGCAGGTCCAGCTCCAGCACCTTGGTCACGGTGCGGGCCAGGAACTCGCGGTCGTGGCTGATCAGCACGGTGCCCGTGCGCAGGCCCTTGACGAAGGCCTCCAGGCGCTCCAGGCCGTCCAGGTCGAGGTCGTTGGTGGGCTCGTCGAGCAGGAAGACGTCGTAGCGGGAGAGCAGCAGCGAGGCGAGGCCGGCCCGGGCGGCCTGGCCGCCGGACAGGGCGGTCATCGGCAGGTCCAGCGAGACCTTCAGCCCGAGCGAGTCGGCGACCTCCTCGGCGCGCTCCTCCAGGTCGGCGCCGCCGAGGTCCAGCCAGCGCTCCAGGCCGACGGCGTACGCGTCGTCGGCGCCCGCCCGGCCCTCGACCAGGCCCTCGGTGGCCTCGTCCAGCGCGGCCTGCGCGGCCGCCACGCCGGTGCGGCGGGCCAGGAAGTCGCGCACCGACTCGCCCTCGCGCCGCTCCGGCTCCTGCGGCAGGTGGCCGACGTTGGCGCTCGCCGGGCTCAGCCGCAGCGAGCCGCCCTCGGGGGCGTCCAGGCCGGCCAGCAGCCGCAGCAGGGTCGACTTGCCGGCGCCGTTCACGCCGACCAGACCGATCACGTCGCCGGGGGCGACGACCAGGTCCAGGCCGGAGAAGAGGGTGCGTTCGCCGTGGCCGGCGCTGAGGTCCTTGACTACGAGTGTCGCGCTCATGATGGGGCCGATTGTAGGAGGAGCGGCCCGCTCGACGGAAAAAAGCGGGGGCCGCGGCTGTCCTGCCGCGGCCCCCGGATCACCCGGACTTGATCACCGGGCCTTGATCACTTGGCCTTCTTCGAGAAGTACTCGAACATGTGCTGGGCCACGTCCTCCAGGTACGGACCGGCCTCGTAGGTGTTCGCGCCGTTGCCGATGGAGGTGTCGCTGACCAGCGCCGGCTTGCCGTCCTTGGTCGCGTACCAGCCGCCGCCGCTGCTGCCGCCGGTCATGTTGCAGCCGATCAGCAGCATCGCCGGGCGGCTCGGGTCGCCGGTCTTCTTGGACGGCTTGCCGCCGTCGCAGTGCTCCAGCTCCACGCCGTCGAAGGGCTTGCCCTCGGGGAAGCCGTAGTTGCTGACGGCGCCGACCTGGTCACGCGGGGCGTTGAACCAGAGCGGGACGGAACCGCCGACGGTCTCCTCCAGCGACTTGCCGCCCGGGTTGGGGTTGGAGACCTTGATGATGCCGAAGTCGTACTGGCTCCACGGGCCGCCCTTCTCCGGGTCGGCCTCGCCGGCCCACTGCGGCGAGACCATGCCGGAGGTGGCGGTCCACTCGCCGTACGGCTCGGCGTCCTCCAGCTTGGCCTGCTTGTTGCCGTTGCTCAGCACGCCGTTGCTGTTGAAGGCCGGGGCGAAGGTGATGTCGGTGTAGTACTTGTTGCCCTTGCCGCCGTGCAGGCAGTGGCTGGCGGTCCACACCAGGTTGCTCTTGCCCGGGTTGGCCGGGTCGGAGACGACGGTGCCGGAGCACACGTAGTCCTCGTTGCCGTCCTTGAAGAAGATCTTGCCGTTGACGTGCATGTTCTTCGGGAACGGGTGCGCCACGGGCTTGGCCGGGACCACGGCGGGCAGCTGGTCCGCGCCGCCGCCCGGCTGGGCAGCGGTGGGCGCGCTGGTGGGCGCGCTGGTGGCCGACGCGGCGCCGGTGGGCTGCGCGGGCGGCTGGGTCGCCTCCGGGGCGGGCTGGGGCAGCGGCTTCGGCTTGGCCTCCAGCAGCTTCTGCAGGGTCCAGTAGCCCTTGACCGCCGGGGTGATCACGTTCGCCTGGGCCCACTTGTCCCAGTCCTCCAGCTTCCAGGTCTTCAGCTCTTCGAGCGTCGGAAGCTTGATCGGAGCCGCGCCCGGGGTGCCGGCGGCGCTGGCCGCGACGCTGGGAGCCGCGGTCACGGCCGGATCGGCGTTGTCGGGGCCGCACGCGGTGGCGACCACCATGGTCAGCGCGGCGACGGAGGCGCCCAGGACGGCACGGCCCGGCCGGGATATCGGTGACATGAGTTCAAATCCCCCTGTTGACTACCGCCATGCGACCCGATCCCCGGGTGCGGCCCGCTTCGGCCGCCGGCATGGCAGGTGAGGAGTCTGCCATGCGGCCGGGGGACTCCTGACATCCGCCCCTGACCGGGACGGGGCCGTCACCGGATCGGCACCGGATCGGCACCGGGCCCCCGCCGGCTCCCCGTCGGACCTCCGTCGGGGGGTCGTCCCCGCCGGACCTCGTCGGGGGTGCGTTCCGCCGCGACCTCGGGGCCGGTAAATCGGTTGCGGGTGCCGTACGGGCTGCCTAACGTGGTCCGGGTCATCAGCCAGACAAGGAGAAGGCCGTTGCTCTACTGAGGTCCCGGGACACCGCCCCCGCCGCGCAGGCCCTGCTGCCGTTGCGCGGTGCGCGAGTGTGCGACCTCAGTCACGGCCCGTGGCGCCCCTCTGCGTGACGCCACCCCTTCGTTCTCCTTCGGCCGTCCCCGGTTCCGCACCCGCGGTGTCTCCCCGTGTTGCTCACCACCCCTTCGGCAACCACCCCGGGAGGCCCTTGTGGCACACCAACCCACCACCACCGCCGTCCTCTGCACCGAGCTCTCGTTCGAGTGGCCCGACGGCAAGCCCGTCCTGGACGGCTTCCAGCTCGCCGTCGGCCCCGGCCGCACCGGCCTGATCGGTCTCAACGGCGCCGGCAAGTCCACCCTGATGCGGCTGATCGCCGGCGAGCTCACCCCCACCGGCGGCACCGTCCGGGTCGAGGGCGAACTCGGCTACCTGCCACAGGGGTTGACGCTCGACACGACGCTGCGGGTGGACGAGGCGCTCGGCATCCGCGGCGCCCGCGAGGCCCTGCACGCCATCGAGTCCGGCGACACCGACCAGCGCCACTTCGACGCGATCGGCGACGACTGGGACGTCGAGGAGCGCGCCCGCGCCACCCTCGACCGGCTCGGCCTCCACCGCCTCGGCCTCGACCGCACCACCGGCGAACTCTCCGGCGGCGAGGTGGTGCTGCTGCGGCTGGCCGCCCTGCTGATGGCCCGCCCCGACGTCCTGCTGCTCGACGAGCCCACCAACAACCTCGACCGGGCCGCCCGCGAGCGGCTCTACGAGACGGTGGCAGGCTGGAACGGCGTGATGCTGATCGTCAGCCACGACCGCGAACTGCTCCGGCACGTCGATCGGATCGCCGACCTGCGGGACGGCGAAGTCACCTGGTACGGCGGCGACTTCGACGACTACGAACGCACCCTCGCGGCCCAGCAGGAGACGGCCGAGCGGCTGCTGCGCAACGCCGAGGCCGACGTCCAGCGCCAGAAGCGGGACTTGGCCGAGGCCCGCGTCCGGCTGGACCGCAGCGCCGCGTACGGCAAGAAGCGCTCGGTCACCCGCAACGACCCGCACATCTTCGCCGGAATGCTCAAGCGCAAGGGCCAGGAGACGGCCGGCCGTCTCCAGGGCATGCACGCCGAGCGACTGGAGGAGGCCAGGGCGCGGCTCGACGTGGCCGAGGAGGCGGTGCGGGACGACGCCGAGATCCGGATCGACCTGCCGCGCACCGCCGTCCCGGCCGGCCGTACCGTGCTCACCCTGGACAAGGTCCGGCTGCCCTACGGCGCCACCGCCGACCTCGACCTGCGCGGGCCCGAGCGGATCGCCCTGGTCGGCCGCAACGGCGCCGGCAAGTCCACCCTGCTGCGCACCATCGCGGGCGAACTCGCCCCGCTGGCGGGGGAGGTCGTCACCCCGGTGCCGCTGCGGTACCTCCCGCAGCGGCTCGACCTGCTGGACGACGAGCGCTCGGTCGTGGAGAACGTCAAGCTGTTCGCCCCCGGCGCCGGGGACAACGCGGTCCGCGCCCGGCTCGCCCGCTTCCTGTTCCGCGGGGCCCGGGCCGACCAGCCCGCCGCCACCCTCTCGGGCGGCGAGCGCTTCCGCGCGACACTGGCCGCCCTGCTGCTGGCCGACCCGCCGCCGCAGCTGCTGCTGCTCGACGAGCCGACCAACAACCTGGACCTCGCCAGCGTCCGCCAGCTCACCCAGGCGCTGGCCGCCTACCGGGGGGCGCTGATCGTGGCCAGCCACGACCTGCCGTTCCTGCGCGGCCTGGGGCTCACCCGGTGGCTGGAGCTGGACGGCGAACTGCGGGCGGTGAAGCCGATGTAGCGCCTGGCGTCGCTGCCGTGCCTGCCGTTGTTACTCCTGGTCGCCCTGGTCGGCCTGGGCGTCCTGCCGGGCCTGGGTGTCCTGGTCGGCCCGGGCGTCCTGCCGGCCCCGGGCGTCCTCGACGAGCATCCGGCGGGCCGTGCTCAGGGCCGAGTCCCTGAGCGCGGCCAGCTCGTCCGGGGTGAACACCGGGGTGCGGACGTTCGGCGGGATGCCCGGTCCGTCGAAGGTGCCGCCGTTCCGGGTGAGGTACTTCTCGTTCGGCAGGCCGACCATCAGGTCCGGCGAGAGCTTCTTGATCATCACGTCGGAGAAGACACCCTGGGTGTTCTCGCCGACCCGCAGCACCTTGGGGGAGCGGCCCATCATGGCCTGGGTGAAGGTCTCCGCCGCACTGGTGGAGATCGAGGAGGTGAGCACCGCCACCGGGCCGTTGAAGCGCGCGCCCGCCGAGGGGCGCACGGTGACCGGCTCGGGCCGGGTGAACCTCGCCGGGTCGGCCGGGTCGTTGCGCGCCACCTTCCGGTAGGCGACGTAGGGGCGGTCGGTGAGCCGGGCGGCGATGTGCAGCCCGAGCGCGTCCGAGCCGCCGCCGTTCAGCCGCACGTCGACGACCAGTCCGGCCGGGCGGTCCGGGCCGGCCAGCAGGGCGTCCAGCGCGCGGTCCAGCTCGTCGAGCTGGCTCTGGTGGCCGCCCGCGGCGTACCTGCCGAAGCTGCTCACCCGGAGGTAGCCGATGCCGTCGGGGAGCCGGCCCACGCCGAGCCGGCCGTTGGCGAAGAGCTGCTCCGGACCGGTGAGCCGGGCGGCCGAGGCCTGCCGGGCGCGGGCGGTCAGCTCCTCGGTCTCCTCGGTCGACCCGGGCCGCTGCCCGCCGAAGACCAACTCGGGGTGCCCGTCGACCGTCCGGGCCAGTGAGGTGTGGGCGTCGCCGAGCGGGCGGAGCATGTCCACGAGGACGGCCTGCAACTGGTCGACGGTCGTCGTCGGAGTGATCGTGCGCCGCTTCTCGTCCCGGACGGCGTGCCAGTCGATTCCCTTGGCAGCGAAGAAGGGGTAGTTCTCCTCGAAGTTCTCCCAGAACCGGTCGAAGACCGCGAGCGGGTCGTTCGCGGCCGGCGTGGCGCACAGCGGCGGCAGGGCGTCCAGACGCCTGAGCGTCTTGCTGCCGACCCCGCCCTCCTCGCGCTCCACCGCCCGGTTCCGGCCCCGGGGGGTGAGCGTCAGGGCGTTGTCGCCCATGCCGTAGCGAGTGGTGCCGTCCGGGCCGGGCGCCGCGGTCCGCGTCCCGGTGATCCACCCCGGCACGCAGCTGTGCGCCGTCACGTCGTAGGTGGTGAGCCGGTCCCCGGAGACCGCGACCAGCAGGCCGTAGCCCTCCGTCCGCCAGACCCCGTCCAGCGGGTTCGCCCGCCCTTCCTGGGCCGCGGCCGCCCCCGGCGCCGCCAACCCCACCGCCGCCGCGAGCGCCACCGCCGCGGCCGTCGCCCTGCCCGTGCTCCTGCGTGTCATCTCCGGCCTCCGCCGAACCCCGGTCTCCCCCGCGGAACCCCTCCGCCACCGCTCCCGGCCGAGGCTACGGCGGGCCCCACCGCCCGGGCGTCATCCGGCGAGCCGCAGCCGCTTCCTCCTGCGGGCCCATCCGCTTCCTCCTCAGGGCTCATCCGGGCCCGGGAGGAATGGTCCCCGGTGGTCTCGACAGCGGACCGGTGCGCCGTCGGCAGGAGTTCGCCGCGGCTGAAGGTCTGCGTGGCGGAAGGTCCCCGCGGCCGAAGGTCCGCGTGGCTGAAGGTCTCCGCGGTGGACGGCGTCAGGCCTGCGGCGCGGGCCGCAGCCGGCCCGCGATCCGGGTCCCGAGCCGGTCCAGTCCGACGACGAGGGCGGCGAGCACCACGAACTCGACGGTCAGCAGGGCGATCTGGCCCCAGACGTAGCCGTAGCCCTTGGTGGTCGGGTCGAAGAAGAAGTAGGGGTAGGGCATCGGGTAGTCGTCGAACAGCGCGTTGCGGGCGAGCACGATCGCCGCGTAGCCGAGCGGGAAGCCCAGCCAGAGCGGTATGTCCTTCCAGGCCGCGGCGTTGCGGGGCTTGAGCACCAGCCAGTCGACGATCACCAGGACCGGCGTCACGTAGTGCAGGAAGAACGACGACCAGTGCGCCAGCCTGTCCGGTCCGCTCACCAGCCCGGGCAGCGGGTTGGCGCCGTGTTCGAGCAGGACGTGCGAGACCAGTCCGGTGATCAGGATGTACAGCGTGGCGGCGCCGCGCAGCCGGGGCGCGGGCGCGTCCACGGTGCCGCGCTTGAGCATCCAGTACACCGCGCCGATGAAGTAGCCGAACACGATCACGTTGCTCTGCACGGTGAAGTAGACCAGCGGCGCGGTTCCGAGGATCAGGCCGAGGCCCGCCGAGAGCACGATGCCCATGCGCCACCACAGCGCGGGCCGGGTCCGGACAGTCATGCGGCCACCAGTTCGTTCCAGGCGATACGGGAGGTATCGGAGGTTTTCGGGGGAAACCCGCACTCTACTCGCTGGTGACGATCGGGTGGAATCCACGTTCGATTCGCGCGGCGCCGAGAAAGCCGTTTGAGCGGGTGTCAGCCCGGCAGTACGAAGCCCGACTCGTACGCCGCGATGACCGCCTGGGTGCGGTCCCGGGCGCCCAGCTTGGCCAGCACGCTGCCGACGTGCGTCTTCACCGTCTCCGGGCTCACCACCAGCTGCTGCGCGATCTCGCCGTTGCTGAGCCCGGAGGCCATCAGTCGCAGCACCTGGCCCTCCCGCTCGGTCAGCCGCCGGATCGGCCCCCGGCCGGCGCGGTCCGCCCGCTCGGCCTCCCGGCGCCGGTCCGCGCCGTGGCGCAGCGCGAGTTCGCGGACAGCAGCCGGGAACAGCAGCGAGTCGCCGCGCGCGACCAGCCGCACCGCCTGCACCATCTCCTCCGCCCGGGCCCGCTTCAGGAGGAACCCGGCGGCGCCCGCGCGCAGCGCGTCGTACACGTGGTCGTCGTGCTCGAAGGTGGTGACGACCAGGATGCGCGGCGGCGCGGCCATCCCGTTGACGAGCTGTTCGGTGGCCCGGATGCCGTCGATGCCGGGCATCCGGACGTCCATCAGCACCACGTCGGGGCGCAGTTCGCGCACCAGCGGGACGACCTCGGCGCCGTCGGCGGCCTCGCCGACCACGGTGAGGCCCGGTTCGCTGTCGATCACCACCCGCAGGCCCAGGCGGACCAGCCGCTCGTCGTCCGCGATCACCACCCGGATGCTGTCCGCGGCCCGGCCCACGCCTGCGTCCGCGCCTTCGTGCTCGCCCGCGCTTTCGTGGTCGTTCACGCCTTCGTCCACGCCTTCGTGCTCGTTCACGTCGTCCCTCCCACCGGCAGCCAGACGGCCAGCCGCCACGTCGTTCCGTCCTCGCCGGGCCCCGCCGTGCTGCCGCCGTGCAGGGCCGCCGCCCGTTCCGCGATCCCGCGCAGTCCGCGTCCGCCGCCGGGGCGGCTCGGCCGGGCGGGGCCGAGCGGGTTGGTCAGCTCGATCTCCAGCCGGTCGCCGGCCAGCCCGACCCGGAGCCCGGCCGACGCGGGCCCGGCGTGCCGCAGCACATTGGTCAGGCCCTCCTGCACGATCCGGTACGCCTCGCGGGACACCGTCCCGGGCAGGCCGCCCAGCCCGGGCGCCAGCTCGGCGTCCACCGCGACCCCGGCCCGGCCGAGCTGGCGCAGCAGGTCGTCGAGCTCGGCGAGGGTGGGCCCGGACGGCTCGGCGGCCTCCGGGTCCTCCTCGCGCAACAGACCGAGGACGGCGTCGAGTTCGGCGACGGCGCCCCGGGCGGTCTCCTCGATCGCCGCGAGCGCCTCGGCGGCGAAGTCCGGGTTGCTGCGCAGCACCCGGGCCGCGGCCGAGGCCTGGATGCCGACGGCGCTGAGCGCGTGCCCGACCGAGTCGTGCAGCTCGCGGGCCAGCCGGTTGCGCTGGGCGAGCACGGTGGCCCGACGCTCGGCCGCGGCCACCCGCTCCTCGGGGGTCGGGCCGAGCAGGACGGGCGCCCAGCGGGCGAGCAGCGCGCCGCAGACGGCGTTGGTGCCGACGATCAGCAGCAGCACGCCGAGGCCGAGGGCCGGGCCGGTGACCAGCCAGCCGGGGAAGTGCCGCTCCCACATCCGGACGAACTCCTCCGTCCCCGCGAAGCCGAGGACCAGGACCACCGCGAAGGGGGTGCCGGCCAGCGTCATCCCGGCGACCACCCCGCCGAACAGGACGTGCAGCACGTACCAGAGCGCGGTGCGCCGGCGGGCGGTCCAGGAGCGGGCCGGTCCGGTGGCGAGCTCCTCCGGCCGGGCCACCGCGCACAGCGCCCGCGCGGCCGCGCCCTCCAGGCCCCGCACCGTCGGCACCAGCGCGGTGATCGCGGCCATCGGCAGCGAGGTGAGCAACGACAGGACGTACATCAGCAGTTGGCGGGCGGGCGACTGGTCCGGGTTGAGCGCCCCGTACAGCACCACCGACAGCATCCAGTACGGCATCAGCAGCGCGCCGCCCAGCACCAGGTGCACCCAGCGCAGGCGGGCCCGACGCCCCAGCGCGGCCCCCGCCGCACGCCGCAACCGGCGGCCCACCCCCGTGATCACCCGCGCGACTCTACGGCAGCGGCGCGCCGGCGGGCGCCCCATTCGGTCAACGCCGTCGCCCCGACCACCAGGACCAGCACCGAGGCCACCACCTGGGCGCTCTGCACCAGAGGTGTCAGCCCGGGCACGGCCGTCCGCAGCTCGGTCACCCGGGTCGTCGTTACCCCGAAGGCCACCAACTGCCAGCAGCCCCAGCCGAACAGCGAGCCGGCCGCCGTCCACACCACCAGCAGCGGCCCGAGCACCCGGCGCCCCGGCCGGATCCGGAAGACCAGGACCAGCAGCGCCGCCGCCGCGGCCACCGCCATCACCGCGGCCACCCCGTCCATCACCGCCACGCCCCGGCTCCGGGCCTCGGCCATGTCCCGCGGAAGTCCGGCGGTGCCGCCGAGCGCCCAGTAGGCGCGGACCGCCGCGACGCCCGCGGCGAGCAGCGCGGCGACGCAGGCGAGGACGCGCTGCACCGTCAGGGTGGGGGAGTCGGGCAGGTCGCCGATCCGCTCCCGCAGCAGCCCGGCCCAGCGCCGCCGGGCGTACAGGGCGAAGGCGGTGAGCAGGGCGAGGCCCTGGACGGCGAAGCCGCCGTACACGACGAGGAAGACCCAGTCGCCGATGCCCTTGTCGTCCGGGTCGCCGCGCTCCGGCCCGAGCACCAGGACGCTCAGCAGGTACAGCGGCAGCGCGATCAGGATCGTGCCGAGCAGCCCGGTCGCCACCCACATCGGGAACGCCACCAGTCCGGCCGGCGCCCGCCGCCCCCACGGCCGGGCGAACGCCAGCGCCAGCGCCACGGCGATCGCGTCCATGCCGAAGGTCAGCAGGTTCACCAGCCACAGCCGGTCCATCTCACCGGGGGCGTCCGACCCCACCGGGTGCCCGGTCAGCCAGAGCAGCTTCAGCGTCAGGTACGGCCCGGTCGCCGCCACCGCCGTCCACGCCGCCCCGGTCCGCACCGCGTGCTCGTTGATCCTCATGCCCCCACCGTCCCGCCGGGCCCCGCCCCGGGGCCTCCACCCACGGTCCGATCCCGCTCCCCCCGGCGGGGGATCTCCGGCTCAGGCCGGTGCGACGGCCGTGGCCATCCGGTGGATCACCCGGTCCTCCTCGTCGGTGCGGCCGTCCGGGTCGGCGACCAGCCCGAGCCGCTCGGCGAGCCGGCGCGAGGGCAGGTTGTCCGCGTGGATCAGGGCGATCACCGGGATGCCGGGGTGGCGCGGCAGCCCCTCGGCCATCGCGGCCCGGGCCGCCTCCGCCGCGTACCCCTTGCCCCACGCGGACGGCCGGAACCGGTAGTAGAGGTTGAACACCCGCTCCCCGTCCAGGGTGTGCAGGTAGAGCCCGGCGAACCCGATCACCGCCCCCGGGTCCTCCCGGGTGGCGACGGCGCAGTACCCCACCCCGTCCCGCACCCAGTCGGCGACGAACCCGTCCAGCATCTCCTGCGCCTGGGCGATGTCCCGCTGCGGCCCGTTCGGGTTGTACCGGTTGGTCTCCGGATCCCCGTGGATCGCGAACATCGCCT
Source organism: Kitasatospora sp. NPDC127116 (assembly GCF_042677365.1). Classification (NCBI taxonomy): domain Bacteria; kingdom Bacillati; phylum Actinomycetota; class Actinomycetes; order Kitasatosporales; family Streptomycetaceae; genus Kitasatospora; species Kitasatospora sp. NPDC127116. Next base: position 93,925 of record NZ_JBHXTL010000011.1, on the reverse strand, counting down.
CCAGGTCCCCCTCTTGGGGCCGCGTCAGCACCAGCCGCTCGGAGACGGCGACGATCGTGCGGGAGGTCGGGTCGGTGGTGGTGGTCATGGCGTTTCCCCGTGTCTCGCGTAATAGTTCCATCGCAAGATAGGCCATTACCCGGAGGCCTGTCGGCCCATTTTCCGCCCGCGGGAGGGGGCTGCTACAGGATCGGCTCGCAGCCGATCGCCTTGCCCCCGGCGGTGAGGAACTGCCGCACCAGGTCCTTCTGGTCGGGGAAGAGGAACGGCTTTTCGAGGCCCGAGGTGATCCCACCGGTGACGGTGAAGAAGACGTCCTTGCCCTGGCACGTGGTGACGAGCGTTCCGTCTGCCACCCACTGGGCCCGACCCAAATCGGGGGCCGTGCTCTCCTTCCGGGCCAGGGCGGTGGTCCGCGGCTCGGTCGTGATCGCGAACTCCTGCACCCGGCTGTCGTACCGCGGGTCCCCGCCGATCCGGCACGACCAGATCGGGGCGGTGGCGGTGGTGACCTGCTGCGGCATGCGCCACAGGGCCTCGGGGTTCCTGGCGGGTGCGAACCCGGGCAGGCCGCAGAGGTTGGCCCAGTCCGGGTCCGTCTCGGCGCCCTTCTCCGACAGGGTCGTCGGCATCGGGAGTGCCCCGTTGCCGCACGCGCGTGCCTTGGCGAGGCCATTGGCGAAGGCCGCGGCCAGACGGGCCCTGGTCTCGTCGTGGCCCTGCACGTCGGCGCGCACCTCGGCGCGCACGCCCTTGTCGCACCCCTCGGGGAGCACCGCCCACGCGTCGTCGGGCGTCACGGAGCCGACCGAGCCGCCGGAGAACAGCCGGGCGTCCGAGGCGGCCAGCGCGCCCGGCCCGGCCTTCGCATTGCGGACGGGGGTGAACCGCACGGTCTTCTCGGAGGTCTCGAACAAGCCGGAACGGACCGTCGCGGTGCAGCTGTTCCCGGTGGATTCCTCCGTGGCCGAGAATCCTCTCCGGCGCTCGCCGATCCGCCCGGAGCCCAGGAGGTCGTGCAACTGGTCCGCCGTGGCGGCCCCGTCGCACACGCTGTCCGGCCCGCCGACGTTGGTCAGCCGGTACACCGCGAACCCCGCCGCCCCCACCGGGACGAGCGAGAGCGCCACCACCACGGCGGTCGCCCGCAACCGCAGGCCCCGCGTGGTGAACCCCCGCCGGTCGAGCGCCGCGTCGACGCGCCCGGCGAGGCCTGCGGAGGCCTTGTCCACGTCTTCGCTCCCCATCGTGTGCTCGCTCCCTCGTCTGCGTGCTTGTCGGTCGGACCGGTCAGACGATCGGCTCGCAGCCGATCGCCTTGGCCCCGGCGGTGAGGAACTGCGTCCAGGTGGTTTTGCTGTCCGGGACGAGGTCCCAGAAGCCGTTGAGGTCCATCCGGAAGTAGGTGGGCCGGCCCTGGCAGGTCGCCACCATCTCGCCGGGCTTGATCCAACGGGCCCGGCCGACGCCCGGCTCGTCCTTCGGGGGAGCCGGGAGCAGCAGCCGGGGCTCGGTGCCGATGGTGAAGGTGATCGAGGACTGCGGGTTCGCGTCGGAGTGGATGAGGCAGGTCCACAGCGGGTCGGTCGCGGTGGTCACCGTTTCCCTGAAAGCGGGGCCTCCCGGGGTTTCGGGGACGGTGACCCCCGGCAGGCCGCAGACGGCGTTCCGGTCGAGATCGTGGTCCTGGCCGGCCGGGGACAGCTGACGCGGTGCGGGCATCGGTGACGTGCCGCACCCCTGTTGTGCCGCGATGCGGTCGGCCGTCGACACGGCGAGTGCGGCGAGCTTCCCGGCGCCGGGTCGTTCGCCGCGGTCCGCCCTGACGGTGACGCGTTGCCCGCTGTCGCACCCCTGGGGAAGCAGCGCCCAGGCCCGGTGGTCGAATGCCGCGCCGGATGCACCGCCGTTGGCCGAAGCGCCGAACAGCCTGGCCTCCGAGTCCTGCGCGACGACGGAGAGGTCGGGGTTCTTGCGAAGCTCCACGGTGACGGACCGTTCGTCGCCGAAGACCCCCGAACTCACCTTGGCCATGCAGAGGGCGGATCCGTTGCGCAAGTGCCCGTCGCCGAATGCCTGATCACTGACCTTGCCGGGCCCGAGTGCGTCGTTCAGCAGATCCGCGCTCACGGCGCCCCCGCACACACTGTCCGGCCCGAACGCATTGGTCAGGTTGTCCACGAGGAACGTCCCCGCCCCTGCCGCGACCACGGTCACCGCCACCACGGCGACCGCCGCCCGCACCCGAAGCCCCTGGGTGGTGAACCCCTTCCGGCCGAGCACGGCGTCGACGCGTCCGGCGAGGCTTGTGGCGGATTCGTCGGGTTTGACCTCGTGCGTGTCTTCCACGATGCGCTGTTCCCCGTTTGCTGCTCAGTCGGTTGGATTGTTGCGTGCGGCTGGTAGGGAACCGGCCGCCCGCAGGAGGGGGCGGCTACAGGATCGGCTCGCAGCCGATCGCCTTGCCCCCGGCGGTGAGGAACTGCTCCCAGGTCTCGCTGGTGCCGGGGAGCGGCCCCTGGACGGTGATGTCGGAGTCCATCCGGAAGTAGGTCGGCCTGCCCTGGCAGGTCGCCACCACTTCCCTGTTCGTCATGGGGGAGCCGGCCCAACGCGATCGGCCGAATGCGGGGGAGGCGTCCTTCTCGGACAGCGGGCCGCGGACCCGGGGCTCGGTTCCGATGGAGAAGGAGATCGCCGAACGGTCCTGGTCCGTGCCGATCCGGCAGACCCACAGCGGATCGAACGCGGTGTTCACGCTCTCCTTGAACTCCTTGCCCCCGGCAGTACCGGAGGCGGTGAACCCGGGCAGGCCGCAGACCGAGGCGGAGTTCAGCTCGTGTTCCTGTCCGGCCGCCGACAGTTCGTGGGGTGCGGGGAGCGGCGACTTCCCGCACCCCTTGTCCGCTGCCAGGCCGTTCGCCGCAGCCACGGCGAGTCGGGCGAGTTTCCCGGCACCGGGTCGGCCGTTGTCGCCCGACCTGACCTCGACCCGCAACCCGTTGCCGCACCCCTCGGGGAGGAGCGCCCAGGCCCGGTCGTCGCGGGCCGCCCCGGTCGCGCCACCGTTCGCCGAGGCGGCGAACAACCGGTCTCCCGAGTAGGCCAGGTAAGGGCCGAGGTCGTCGGCCTGAAGGACCTGCACGAAGACGGACCGGCTGTCACCGAACACCCCGTGGCTCACTGTTGCCGTGCAGAACGCCCCGCCACTGGGTGATTGCCAGGCGCCGTTCGTCTCGCTGTCGACCGGTCCGGACCCGAGCGCGTCGTTCAGGGCAGCCGCACTCATCGCACCGTCGCACACGCTGTCCGGCCCGAACGCATTGCTCAGGTTGTCCGTGAGGAATGCCCCCACTCCTGCCGCGACCACCGTTACCCCCGCCACGGCGACCGCCGCCCGCACCCGCAGCGGCCACGTGGTGAAGCCCCGTCGGTCGAGTGCGGCATCGACCTTGCCGACCGGCCCGTTGGAGGTCTCGCGCTGTTGTCCCGACACAGGATCACCCCTTTCCGAAGGCCGCAGTGTGGGCCTGGGTGATCGACGTCTGGTAGTGGACGTTGGCCGAGTCGGCCAGTTGGCCGAGGAGGAGGTCGCGGTCCGGTATGCCGAACTGATGAGCCTTGTCGAGGAGCATGGCCTGCACCTGCGACCGGCCCAAGGTGTAGAGCTTGCTCAGGTCGCCCTGTGCCTTGGTGTCGATCTCCGAGCTGACCTTGGCCGCCCACTCGGACGTGGCAACGTCGACGTACCGCTGGGCTATGTCCCCCACCGGCAGCCAGTTGGCGCCCGGCAACATGTTCGCCAACGTGCCGACGTAGTGGTAGTCCATCTTGGCCTTCCAGTTGGCCTTGAACTGCAAGTCGGACTTGTGGTCGGTGATGGTGTCCGCCTGGACGGCGTCGAGCGCGCCGAACGCCTTGCCTGCCTGGTTGACGAAGTCTTCGAATTTCGGATCCGGGCGGCCGTTGACGTCCTTGAAGGCCTCCGGTCCGTATTCGGCCATCCGTCGGGCCACCTCCTGCGTCTCGGCCAGGTGGATCAGGGAGTACGACTCCGGGTCCTCGGCGGTGCCCCGGATCACCCGGAGCAGCTGTTCGCGGGTGGTGTTCAGTCCGCCGGGCTCGGAGGGGCCGGGGAGGTCCTTGCTGAGGATGTCGTGGGTGTCGGTGATGTACTCGCTGATCATGTTGGCCATCGGACGGCGAAGCGCGGAGTACATGGCGTTCTCGTTGCCCGCCTTGTCCCCGCCCAGAGTGGAGAGTGCGGTATCCGTGATCCGCGTCATCGTCGCGTCGTGCGGGCGCACCGGTGGCTGGCCGGGGCCATGGCCGGTCGCGGCGGACTCCAGCATCTCCGCGAACATCCGGTGGGAGGTGTCGCGCAGGACGCTCTGGGGAAGCTTGCTCTCCTGGCCCTCGTCGAGCCAGTTACGCTCTTTGAGCAGGTAGACGAGGTTCTGGTTCTTGCTCGGGTCGAGGAATTCCTGGGTCGTGGCCACGTCGCCCTTCATCATCCTCAACAGTGGGGCCAGCGGGTCGCCCTTCTGGGGGTCGTTGACCCAGTTCGGACCCCACAGCTCCTCGCCCTTGACCTTGCTGGAGGCCTCGAAGTCGAGCAGGTCGGTGCCGACCCGGCGCACGAAGGCCTTGTCGAAGTCCCCCTTCGCCTCCATGAGCGAGGTCAGCGCCGGGTAGTTGTCGTTCCACCCGGCCGCCGAGCCGCCGGGGCGGCGGGCTGCCGCGAAGAGCCCGTCCTCCCACTCCTTGCCCATCCCGCCGTCGCGGGTGGCGCTGGCCAGGGCGACGGACAGGTTCTTGTAGACGTCCTGGTAGCCCGCGGCGTTGTGGTTGCCGTGGGCGAGGCCGTCGTAGACCTTGCTGTACTCCAGCAGGGCCTCGGGGCCGGTCTTGCCGCCGGCGTTGAGGCCGTTGAGCAGGGTGGTGGAGAAGTCCTTGTTCTCCGCGTTGGCGGCCATCAGGGCCTGCAACTGCTTGAGCTGGTCGTCGGAGAGGCTCCCGGCCTTGGACATCAGGTCCGTGGCCCGCTTGGCGTCGGCGACCGGGCCGGCGCCGTACGGGGCGGCGTTGAAGGCGGTGGTGCTGGTGCCGATGTCACCCTGGAGGGCTGCGGTGGCCCGCTGGTCGGCGGCAGAGGCCTTCTCCACGGCCTTGCCGAGCCGGTCGGCGACCGCCTGGGCGTTGGCCCGGATGGTGCGTTCGGCCTCGGGGTCGTTCCTGGACTCCTTCGGCACGGTCCAGTTGACCGCACCGTCCGCGGTGACGCTCAGGGTGGTGTCGGCCTGGGCGTCGTGGAGTGCCGTGTCGAGGTCGCGGCGGGCGGCGGCGAAGTCCTCGGCGGCGGTCTTCATGATCGCGGCGAGGGCGGTGGCGACGGCCGAGGCCTGCTTGAAGTCGCCGTCGATGCCCTGCATCGCCTTGGTCGCCTCGTCGGCGGCGTCGCCCTTCCAGCCGGCCCGCTGGGCGGTGCTGGTGAGGTCCTTGGCGACCCGGCCGTCCATGGAGGTGAGGGCCTTGGCCACGCCGGCCCAGGCCTCGGCGGCCTCGTTCACCCCGGAGAAGTCGGCCTCGTGCAGTTCCTTGAAGGACACCATCTCTTCGTTCCCCCTTGCCTTCTACCGACCCGGGCGGAAGCCGGCGGCGATGGCGGCTTCGTTGGACTGGTAGTACTGCTGCGTCCGGTCGAGGTTGTTGGCGGCGCTGCCGAGCTTGCCGTGCAGGGTCTTGCACTGCTGCAGCCAGCGTTCGGTGCTGCCGGTGAGGGCGCCGCCGAAGGAGAAGCCGCGGATCCTGGTCGACGCGGTGCTCGCGTACTCGGTGAGGCTGTGCGCGCCCGCGCCCGCCTTGCCGTTGGCGTTGTCGAGGTCGGTGGCGATCTGGCGGGCTATCGCGGCGGAGGCGGTGAGCTCGTACGGGGTGTCCAGCCGGGTGGTGGCCTTGCCGGGCGGCATGAGGGGGAGCGGCGGCACGGTGGTGTCGCTCGGCTGTGCCGGATTGGCGTACGGCGATTTCGCGGCGTACGTGGACACCGGGCCCGGCATCGGGTCCTTGGCCGGTGCGACCGGTCCCGTGACGAAGTTCGGGCTACCCATGTGCGGAAATCCTCCCCATTCGGCGATGCGGCCGCTCCCCTGCGGCATGACGACCGTACAGGGGGGCACTGTCAGTGCACTGACCCACCCTCCGTCATTCCGGATGCGCGGGGAGTGGCCGGGCTCAGCGGGGCCCGGCCGAGGGGGAATTGGCGGTTCGGCGCGTGGGCGGAGGTCTTGTTACTGGCGAGTCGCTTGCCTATCATCCCGAGTGTTACAGCTTTACTGTCAAACCCGTCGGGAAGGGTTCAGCTGCCAGTGGGTGACGCGAGCGGTGCGCCGGAGGCCGGGGGGCCGCTGGCGGGTGTGCGGGTGGTGGAGCTCGCCGGGATCGGGCCGGGGCCCTTCGCGGCGATGCTGCTGGGGGACCTCGGGGCGGACGTGGTGCGGGTGGACCGGCCGGAGCCCTCTCCGCTCGGCACCGATCCGGCGTACGACCTCAGCAACCGCAACAAGCGCTCGGTGCTGATCGACCTGAAGTCCCCCGAGGGCCCCGGGCGGGTGCTGGACCTGGTCGAGCGGGCGGACCTGCTGATCGAGGGCTACCGGCCCGGTGTCGCGGAGCGCCTCGGAGTCGGGCCGGAGGCGTGCCTGGCGCGCAACCCGGCGCTGGTGTACGGGCGGATGACCGGCTGGGGGCAGCACGGCCCCCGGGCGGCGACCGCCGGGCACGACCTCGGGTACGCGGCGGTCGCCGGGGTGCTCGGGATGGTGGCCGCGCCGGGCGGGGCCGAGGAGGCCCCCGGCATCCCGGCCAACCTGCTGGGCGACTACGCGGGCGGCTCGCTCTACCTGGTCGTCGGCCTGCTCGCCGGTCTGCACCACGCCCGGGCCACCGGCACCGGCCAGGTGGTGGACGCCGCGATCGTGGACGGCGCGGCGCACCTCGGCAGCATGCTGTGGGGCCTGCTGGCGGCCGGTCACTGGCAGGACCGCCGGGGCGTCAACCTGCTGGACGGCGGCGCGCCGTTCTACGCGCTCTACCGGGCGGCCGACGGCGGGCACCTGGCCGTCGGCGCGCTGGAGCCGCGCTTCTACGCCGAGTTCGCCCGGCTGCTGGAGCTGGGCCCGGACGCGCCCGGCCAGTACGACCCGGCCCGCTGGCCCGAGCTGCGGGCCCTGATCGCCGCCCGCTTCGCCACCCGGACCAGGGCCGAGTGGGAGGCCGTCTTCGCGGGCTCGGACGCCTGCGTGGAGCCGGTGCTGACGATGCGCCAGGCAGCCGTGGACGGCCACCTGTCGGCGCGCGGGACGTACGTCGAGGCGGACGGTGTCACCCAGCCCGCCCCGGCCCCGCGCTTCTCCGCGACCCCCGGCGCCCTGCGCCGCCCGCCGGCCCGGCCGGGCGCGGACACCGGCGAGGTGGCCCGCGACTGGGGCGTGCCCTCCCTCGATCCCGACGTCGCCTCCCCGGAACCCGGCGCCCCGCCCCGCGACCCCGGCGCCCCCTCCCCGGAGCCCGGCGCCCCGCCACTCGGCCCCGGCGCCCCGTCCCCCAACCCTTCGGCAGAGCAAGGAGAGTAGCGTTGCAGCGCGAGATCTTCACCGAGCAGCACGACGACTTCCGGGCCACCGTGCGGGCCTTCCTGGCCAAGGAGGTGCTGCCGCACTACGACCGCTGGGAGAAGGCCGGCATCGTCGACCGCTCCGCCTGGCTCGCGGCCGGCCGCCAGGGCCTGCTCGGCCTCGCCGTCCCCGAGGAGTACGGCGGCGGCGGAACCCCGGACTTCCGCTACGCCGCGGTGCTGGCCGAGGAGTTCGCCCGGGCCGGCGCCTCCGGCCTGGCGATCGGCCTGCACAACGACATCATCGGCCCGTACCTCACCTCGCTCGCCACCGAGGAGCAGAAGCGCCGCTGGCTGCCCGGCTTCTGCTCGGGCGAGCTGATCACCGCGATCGCGATGACCGAGCCCGGCACCGGATCCGACCTCCAGGGCATCCGCACCCAGGCGGTCGACGAGGGGGACCACTACCTGCTCAACGGCGCCAAGACCTTCATCTCCAACGGCATCCTCGCCGACCTGGTGATCGTGGTCGCCCGCACCACCCCCGAGGGCGGCGCGCACGGGCTGAGCCTGCTGGCCGTCGAGCGCGGAACGCCCGGCTTCGAGCGCGGCCGCAACCTCGACAAGATCGGCCAGAAGGCCCAGGACACCGCCGAGTTGTTCTTCGAGGACGTCCGGGTGCCGAAGGAGAACCTGATCGGCGAACTCAACGGCGGCTTCGTCCACCTGATGCAGAACCTCGCCCAGGAGCGGCTCACCATCGCCGCCGCGGCGATCGCGGGCGCCGAGTACCTGGTCGAGATCACCACCGACTACGTCAAGCAGCGCGAGGCCTTCGGCCGTCCGCTCGCCAAGCTCCAGCACGTCCGCTTCGAGATCGCCGAACTGGCCACCGAGTGCGCCGTCACCCGGGCCTTCGTGGACCGCTGCATCACCGAGCACAACCGCTGGGCGCTCACCCCGGCGGACGCCTCGATGGCCAAGTGGTGGGCCACCGAGCTGCAGAAGCGCACCGCCGACCGCTGCCTCCAACTGCACGGCGGCTACGGCTACATGAGCGAGTTCCCGGTCGCCCGGGCGTTCACCGACGGCCGCATCCAGACCATCTACGGCGGCACCACCGAGATCATGAAGGAGATCGTCGGCCGTTCCCTCCTCGGCTGACCTTCCACCCCCGAGCTTTCGGGCGACCCCGCCCACCCCCTGCCCCGAAACCCGCTGAAAGGCGTTCCACCGTGACCACCGAAGCGTACGTCTACGACGCGATCCGCACCCCGCGCGGCCGGGGCAAGGCCTCCGGCTCGCTGCACGGCACCAAGCCGATCGACCTGGTCGTCGGACTGATCCACGAGCTGCGCAACCGCTACCCCGGGCTGGACCCGGCCGCGATCGACGACATCGTGCTCGGCGTGGTCAGCCCGGTCGGCGACCAGGGCTCCGACATCGCCCGGATCGCCGCCATCGCGGCCGGCCTGCCCGACACCGTCGCCGGCGTCCAGGAGAACCGCTTCTGCGCCTCCGGTCTGGAAGCCGTCAACCTGGCCGCCGCCAAGGTCCGTTCCGGCTGGGAGGACCTCGTCCTGGCCGGCGGCGTGGAGTCGATGTCCCGGGTGAAGATGGCCTCCGACGGCGGTGCCTGGTTCGCCGACCCGATGACCGCCTACGAGACCAATTTCGCCCCGCAGGGCATCGGCGCCGACCTCATCGCGACCATCGAGGGCCTCTCCCGCACCGACGTGGACGCCTTCGCCGCCGAGTCCCAGGCCCGCGCCGCCAAGGCCCAGGCGGACGGCCTGTTCGACCGCTCGGTCGTCCCGGTGCGCGACCGCAACGGCCTGGTCGTGCTGGAACGCGACGAGTTCATCCGCCCCGGCACCACCGTCGAGACCCTGGCCGGCCTCAAGCCCTCCTTTGCCGCCATCGGCGAGGCCGGCGGCTTCGACGCCGTCGCCCTCCAGAAGTACCACTGGGTCGAGGCCATCGACCACGTCCACCACGCGGGCAACTCCTCCGGCATCGTGGACGGCGCGGCGCTGGTGGCCATCGGCAACCGCGAGGTCGGCGAACGGTACGGGCTGCGCCCGCGCGCCCGGATCGTCTCCGCGGCCGTCTCCGGCTCCGAGCCGACCATCATGCTCACCGGCCCCGCCCCGGCCACCCACAAGGCGCTCGCCAAGGCCGGGCTCACCGCCGCCGACATCGACCTGGTCGAGATCAACGAGGCCTTCGCCGCGGTCGCGCTCCGCTTCATCCGCGAACTCGGCTTCCGCCACGACCAGGTGAACGTCAACGGCGGCGCGATCGCGCTCGGCCACCCGCTCGGCGCCACCGGCGCGATGCTGCTCGGCACCGTGATCGACGAACTGGAGCGGCGCGACCTGCGCTACGGCCTGATCACCCTCTGCGTGGGCGGCGGCATGGGCATCGCCACCATCGTCGAGCGCATCTGAGCCAGCCCGTCGCCCGCCGCCACCCTTCCCGGGACACGCGGGGCGTGGCACCTCCTCCGCAGACCGGTAGACCTGGAGACCGTGAACCCATGAGCGACACCACCACCATCCGCTGGGAGCAGGACCAGGACGGCGTGGTCACCCTCGTCCTCGACGACCCCGCCCAGTCCGTCAACACCATGAACGAGGCCTTCGCCGCCGACTTCGAGACCGTCGTCGCGCGGCTGGCTGCCCTGGCGTCCTCGGACGCGCTGCGCGGCGTGGTGATCACCTCCGGCAAGAAGACCTTCTTCGCCGGGGGAGACCTGCGGATGCTCTCCGCCGCCCGCCCCGAGGACGCCGCGGCCGTCTTCGAGAAGTCGATGCGGATCAAGCGCTCGCTGCGCACGCTGGAGACCCTCGGCAAGCCGGTCGTCGCCGCCCTCAACGGCAGCGCGCTCGGCGGCGGTCTGGAGATCGCCCTCGCCTGCCACCACCGGATCGCGCTGAACACCCCCGCCGGCCGGATCGGCCTGCCCGAGGTGACCCTCGGCCTGCTGCCGGGCGGCGGCGGCGTGGTCCGTACGGTCCGCCTATTCGGCATCACCGACGCCCTGCTGAAGTTCCTGCTCCAGGGCCGCCAGTACCGTCCGGCGCAGGCGCTGGAGCACGGACTGGTGCACGAACTGGTCGACACCCCCGAGGAGCTGGCCGCCCGGGCGCGCGCCTGGATCGAGGCCAACCCGAGCGCCGTCCAGCCCTGGGACGTCAAGGGCTACCGGATCCCCGGCGGCACCCCGGCCACCCCGGCCTTCGCCGCCAACCTCCCCGCCTTCCCGGCCAACCTGCGCAAGCAGCTGAACGGCGCGCCCTACCCGGCCCCGCGCAACGTCCTGGCCGCCGCCGTGGAGAGCGCCCAGGTGGACGTCGACACCGCGATGGCCGTCGAGGCCCGCTACTTCACCGAGCTGGTCTGCGGACAGACCAGCAAGAACATGATCCAGGCGCTGTTCTTCGACATGCAGGCGGTCAACTCCGGCGCCGGACGCCCGAAGGACGTCGAGAAGCGGCCGGTCCGCAAGGTCGCGGTGCTCGGCGCCGGGATGATGGGCGCGGGCATCGCCTACGCCTGCGCCAAGGCCGGCATCGACGTCGTGCTCAAGGACGTCAGCGTCGAGGCCGCCGAACGCGGAAAGGCCTACTCCGAGGGGCTGCTGAACAAGGCCGTCGCGCGCGGGCGCTCCACCGAGGCCGGGCGCGACGAGCTCCTGGCCCGGATCACCCCCACCGCCGAGGCCGCCGACCTGGCCGGCTGCGACGCGGTGATCGAGGCCGTCTTCGAGAACACCGAGCTCAAGCACAAGGTGTTCCGGGAGATCGAGGGCGTGGTCGACGCTGACGCGCTGCTCTGCTCCAACACCTCCACCCTGCCGATCGGCGTGCTCGCCGAAGGCGTCGAGCGCCAGGGCGACTTCATCGGGCTGCACTTCTTCTCGCCGGTCGACAAGATGCGGCTGGTCGAGATCATCCGCGGCCCGCGGACCGGGGACGAGGCGCTGGCCCGCGCCTTCGACCTGGTCCGGCAGATCGACCGGACCCCGATCGTGGTCAACGACTCGCGCGGCTTCTTCACCTCGCGGGTGATCGGCCAGTTCCTCAACGAGGGCGTCGCCATGGTCGGCGAGGGCGTCCACCCGTCCAGCATCGAGCAGGCCGCCGCCCAGGCCGGCTACCCCGCCAAGGTGCTCTCCCTGATGGACGAGCTCACCCTCACCCTGCCGCGCAAGATCCGGGACGAGTACCGGCGCTCGGTCGAGGCCGTCGGCGGCACCTGGACGCCGCACCCGGCGGACGCGGTGGTCGACCGGATGGTCGACGAGTTCGGCCGCCCCGGACGCAGCGGCGGCGCGGGCTTCTACGAGTACGGCGAGGACGGCAGGCGCGGGCGGCTCTGGCCGGGGCTGCTGGAGCACTTCCCCGCAGGGGCGGCGGACGTCCCCTTCGAGGACCTCAAGGAGCGGATGCTGTTCAGCGAGGCGCTGGACTCGGTGCGCTGCCTGGAGGAGGGCGTGCTGACCTCGGTCGCCGACGCCAACGTCGGCTCGATCCTCGGCATCGGCTTCCCGGCCTGGACGGGCGGCGTGTTCCAGTACATCAACGGCTACGAGGGCGGCCCGGCCGGCTTCGCGGCCCGCGCCCGCGAACTCGCCGCCGCGTACGGCGAGCGGTTCGCGCCCCCGGCGCTGCTGGAGCGGGTGGCGGCCGAGGGACGGACCTTCACGGACTGACCCGACGCCCTGCTCGGATCCCGGTGGGGCCGTGCGCCGCACGGCCCCACCGGGCCTCCGCCCCTACCCGTACCCCTATGCCTGTACCTGCTCCTGGGCCTGTTCCTGTTCCTGGGCCTGCTCCTGCCCTTGCTCCTGGCGCAGTTCCTCGCCCAGTTCCTCCCGCAGGTACCGCTGGAAGGCCGTGACCAGCGCCTGCGCCACCATCGGCTGGATGTGGTCCGTCAGCGCCCGCATCCGGGCCAGCTCCTGGGGCGCGGGCTCGCTCTCCCGGTACGGCTTCCACACCGTCTCGCGGAACAGCCGCTGCAGCTCCCGGGCCGTCGCCCGGCTGTGCTCCACCACCACCGACCGGGCGGCCAGCAGCGTCTCCAACGGGATCGGCACGTCCAGGATCCGCACGCCCAGCGGCAGCAGTCCGGGATCCACCCGGAACACCTCCGGATCCGCCGTCCGCTCCAGCGCCCCCATCGCGGCGAGCCGCCCGACCTGCTCCTCCGTCAGCCCCCGCCCGGCCCGCCGCTCCAGCTGAGCCCTGGTGGCCTCCTCCGGGGCCTCCGGCGTCCAGGACGCCACCAGCGCACGGTGGATCGCCAGGTCCAGCGGTGAGCTGTCCTGCGGCAACCGCGCCAGGTACCGCTCGATCGCCGCCAGCGTCAGCCCCTGCCGCTGCAACTCCTCGATCAGCTCCAGCCGGTCCAGGTGCGCGGCCCCGTACAGCCCCACCCGCCGCGGCCCCAGCTCCGGCGGCGGCAGCAGCCCCTTCGTCCCGTAGAACCGCACCGTCCGCACCGTCACTCCGGCCCGCGCCGCCAGCTCGTCCACCGTCAGCCGCAACCCGACCCCCACTCCGCCGTGCTCCCCCACCCGCCGCCTCCCGCGCTGGCACACTCCTGCTGTGACAGCAGCAGTGTGACAGTGCCCGTCGCCCCGGGTCCATCGGTGCACCGGCTCAGGAGGACGGCCGGCGTCCGGTGGCGAGGCCGCGGGCGCAGCGGCGGAGCAGGTCGTGGGGGTAGGCGCAGCGGCGGGGCGCGGGGGAGACGAGCAGTCCGACGTCCACCAGCGCCTCGGTGAGCACGCTCTCTCCGCCTCGGGGCGCTGCCGGCGATCCGCTACGTGATGTCGGTCGTGTCGACCGTGTCGGTCCTGCCGCCGCTCCGACGGCGCTGGGCCGACGGGTCCCTCCGGCCCGGGCACCCCGCGTGGGGCCCGGGCCGGAGGGCTGCCGGTGGGGAGCATCGGTGCGGTGCGGACTCCGCGCCGCGGGGGTCAGGCGAGGGCGGCGTGGTGGCGGCGGGTGACTTCGGGGTGGGCCCTGGTGTAGCCCTTCCACTCGTTGAGGCCGAAGTCGGCGAAGAGCGGGTTGGCCGGGTCCTCGGTGGCGCCGGGGGCGTGGTGGGCGAGCGGGAAGTCGAGCGGCTCGATGTGGGCGTCGAGGCGGGGGTTGTAGAAGAACGGCACCGAGAAGCGCTCGCGGGCGCCGGGCGGGCTGACCACGCGGTGGCTGGTGGCCTTGAGGTAGCCGTCCGTGGCCACCTCCAGCAGCTCGCCGAGGTTGACGACGAAGGCGCCGTCGAGCGGCGGGACGTCCAGGAAGGTGCCGTCCGCGCGCTCGACCTGGAGGCCGCCGACGGTGTCCTGCAGCAGCAGGGTGATGAAGCCGTAGTCCTTGTGGGTGCCGACGCCCTGACCGGTGCCGTCCGGGGCGCTGCCGGGGTAGCGGACCAGCTTGAGGCGCAGGTGGGGGTGGCCCGCGAAGGCCTCGTCGTAGAAGTCGGGGCGGGCGCCGATCGCGGTGAGCAGCTCGTGCAGCAGGCGGCGGGCGACCCCGCCGAGGTGGTCGATCCAGCCGAGCGCGGCGGTGCGCAGCTCGGGGAGCGCCTCGGGCCACTGGTTGGGCCCCTCCAGCCACCAGTACGGGGGCTCGCCGGTGCCGGGGACGTGCGGGGGCAGCTCGGCGCCGATGTCCAGCTGGTCGCGCCAGTCCTGGCTGCCGCCGGTGCGCTCGTCGCCGGTGCGGGTGTAGCCCCGGTAGTGGGGGGAGTTGAGGTTGCTCACGGCGAGCCGGTCGGCCTCGGGGAGTGCGAAGAAGGCGCGCATGGCCCGGGCGAGTGCGGTGGTCTCGTCCGGGGTGACACCGTGGCCGACGAGCTGGAAGAAGCCGACGCCGGTGGCCGCGTCGCGGAGCTCGTCGTGCAGGCGGCGACGGTCCTCCGGGCTGCCGTCGGCGAGCGACAGGTCGATCACCGGGAGGGCGTCCGCCGGGGCGGAGTCGGTGCCGGTCTCGGATATGGGCGTGTACTGCTGCGTCATGTGTGACATCCGCTGGGTCTCGTCCCGGCTGGTCCCGGTGGTCGACCGGGGACGGCGGGAGCAGCGCCTGGTGCGGCGGGTGCTCGGGGAGCCGGGAGGTGGTGGCGGCCGGGCAGGGGCCGCCGGTGAGGGTGGGTGGCGCGAGGTTCAGCCGGAGCGTCGACAGGACATGGTCGTCACGCGGAGCAGGTCCACGTGGCGGCGGCGAACAAGGATGAGCACCTCACCAGCCTAATTGACCCGTTCTGCAGCAGGCGAGCCCCGTGCGGCGGAGGGCCACTCACCACTTGTCGGTGATCTATCAAGTTGTGCGGGGTCGATGCCGGAGCGCGGGCGATGGCGGCTCCTTTCAGGAGTTGTTGAGGTAGGCCAGGACGGCCAGGACCCGACGGTTGTCGTCATCGGAGGGCTGGAGGTCGAGCCGGACGAAGATCGACGCGGTGTGCTTGGCGACCGCCCGCTCGGTGATCACCAGCTGCTGGGCGATCGCCGCGTTGGACCGGCCCTCCGCCATCAGCGCCAGCACCTGCCGCTCGCGCGGCGAGAGGGTGGAGACCGGGCCGGCCGAGGAGTTGTGGGTGAGCAGTCGGGTGATCACCTCCGGATCCATGACGGTGCCGCCCTGGGCGACCCGCCGGACGGCGTCGATGAACTGGGTGCCGTCCATCACCCGGTCCTTGAGCAGGTAGCCGATCCCGCCGGTGCTGCCGGCGAGCAGCTCGCGCGCGTAGAGCTGCTCCACGAACTGCGACAGCACCAGGACGGGCAGGCCCGGGTGGGCCCGGCGGGCCGCGAGTGCGGCCCGCAGGCCCTCGTCCGTGAAGCCCGGCGGCAAGCGGACGTCGACCACGGCGATGTCGGGGCGGTCCGCGGCCACCGCGGAGAGCAGCTGCTCTCCGTCCTCCACCGCCGCGGTGACCTTCATGCCGTTGGCCTCCAGCAGCCGGGTCAGGCCGTCCCGGAGGAGGAAGAGGTCTTCGGCGATGACAACGCGCACGGGATCTCCAGGTTCACAATGGTCGGCCCGCCGGACGGGCTGCTGATCGCGAGCACCCCGTCGAAGGCGGCCAGTCGGCGTTCGGTTCCGCTGAGGCCGGTTCCCCGGGACGGGTCGGCGCCGCCGCGCCCGTCGTCGGTGACCGATATCCGCAACAGTCCGTCACTGTGCCCTATCTCGATCCACACCTGCGAGGCCCCGGCATGCTTGACCACGTTGGCCAGCAGCTCCGTCACCGCGAAGTAGGCCGCCGACTCCACCGGGGCGGATGCCCGGCCGGGCAGGTCGCCGCTGAAGCCGACCGGCAGCGGCATGTCCAGCGCCGTCGCCCGAACCGCGTCGGCCAGGCCGCGGTCGGCGAGCACCGGGGGGTGGATGCCGCGGACCAGGTCCCGCAGTTCGCCCAGCGCCTTCACCGAGGACAGCCGGGCCTCGGCCAGCAGCGGCCCGAGGGCGTCCGGATCGTCCTTCAGCTGCTCGGCCACGGTCAGCAGCATGCCCAGGGCCACCAGCCGGGCCTGCGCCCCGTCGTGCAGGTCCCGTTCGATCCGGCGCAGCTCGGCCGCGCCGGCGTCGATGGTGTCCGCCCTGGTCCGCGCGAGGTGGCTGACCCGGCGGGCGAGCTCGGCCCGCCGGGAGGGCCCGAGCAGGGCCCGGGCGGCCTTCTCGTGGAAGCGCAGGACCGGTGGGGCGGCCCACAGCACGGCCAACGGGGCGACGGTCAGACCCATCCCGTAGACGACGCCCAGGGCGAAGAACCGGCCGTTCCGGCCGAAGACCTCCAGGGCGACCGGGGTCAGCAGGACGATCGCGGCGGTGAGCAGCACGGCGGCGCCGGTGAGCAGGGTCCAGGCGATGTCCCGCCAGGTCGCCGGGTCGGTGAGCCAGCCGCCGGTGCGCAGCCGTCGCCAGGGCCCGGCCCCGACCGGCCGACGGTACGGCACCGGGATCGGCCGCCCGCTCCACTTCCCGACCGTCCGCCTGCTCTCGGTCGCGACCCAGCGGGCCCCGAACAGCCCGAGCACCAGCAGCGAGGGCGCCAGCCAGAGCGAGCCGGACCGGCCGCCGGGCGCGGCACCCCCGTAGAGGTGCGTCGCCATCAGCGCTATCGTCCCCGGGGCGAACAGCGCGGCGCCGACCGCCCGGCCGCCGCCCCCGGTGGCCCAGCAGAGCGCCCAGAGGGCGACCGGCCCCATCGGCACCAGCAGGATCAGCGGTCCGCCCGGGTGGAGGTCCAGGGGATCGTCCGGTCCGAACAGCGCGGAGGCCAGCAGGACCGGCCCCGCCAGCAGCGCGAGGAAGCCCGTCACGGCCAGCGTCGCCGCGTACCAGGCCCGCACTCCGTCCGCGCACGCCCGGCCGACCCTCAGGGCCAGTTCTTCCAGCACTCCCGCGTTCATGACGCGCCCCCTCTCCCTTCCGCGGCCCCCGTCCGGGGACCTCGGAGCCGCGGGCCCGGAGCGGCGGACCCGAAGCCGTCGCCCCGAAGCCCCGCGGACCCCGGTTCCGATCTTTCGACGGGTCAGTCTGCCCGTCCGGGTCGCCCGGCGCTCTAGGCCTGAACACCCAGTTCGGGGTGTATCTGGATACACCCCGCAGAGGCCGTCCAGACGGCTGTCGGCACCCCGCCGCGGATTCGTAGCGTCATGTCCCGTCAGCCGGCCCGGGGTTCCCGGGGCCGGACCCCGAACAGTGGAGGGCCCGTGAACGCGCCGATCATCCGGATCCGCGGCGTCAGCAAGACGTACGAGCGATCCGACGCCGCCCGTCCCGCCCTGGCCGGGCTCGACCTGGAGGTCCGGGCCGGCGAGGCGCTGGCCGTGCTCGGCCGCTCGGGCAGCGGCAAGTCCACCCTGCTGAACCTGGTCGCCGGCCTCGACCGCCCGAGCGAGGGCGAGGTGGAGGTGGACGGCGTCGCCGTGCACCGGCTCGGCGAGGCCGCGCTGGCCGAGTACCGGCGGGCGCGGATCGGCATGGTGTTCCAGTTCTTCAACCTGCTGGACGACCTGACCGCGGAGGACAACGTGCTGCTCCCGGCCCAGCTCGCGGGGATGCGGCGGGAGCCGGCCCGGGCCCGGGCCGGGGAACTGCTGGAGCGGCTGGGAGTGGCCCGGCACGCCAAGGCCTTCCCCGGCCGGCTCTCCGGCGGCGAGCGCCAGCGGGTCGCGGTGGCCCGGGCGCTGATGAACCGTCCGCCGCTGCTGCTGGCCGACGAGCCCACCGGAGCGCTGGACACCGCCTCGGCCGCCGACGTCCGCGACCTGCTGCGCGGGCTCAACGCGGAGGGCCAGACGATCCTGCTGGTCACGCACGACACCGCGCTCGCCGACGCCTGTGCCGACCGGACGATCGAACTGCTCGACGGCCGGCTGGTCCGGGACACGGCGGCCGCGCCGGCGCCGGGCGGTGGCCGATGAGCGCGCTCGGCAAGGTGGTGCGCGCCGGGGTCGGCCGCCGGCGGGTGCAGACACTGGTGATGGTGCTCACCACGATGGTGTCCGTGACGGCGTGCATCCTCGCGCTCGGGCTGCTGGTCGCCGCCCAGGGCCCCTACCAGCGCTCCTTCGCGGACCAGCGCGGCGCCCACCTCGGCGTGGTGTACGACGGGGAGAGAGCGAGCCCCGCCCAGCTCGCCGCGACGGCCCACGCGCCCGGCGTGACGGCCACGGCCGGCCCCTACCAGGCGGTGACCGTCCAGCCGCGCTCCGGCCCCGACACCCGGATCCCGCCGGCCGGGAGCCCGCTGCCGCCGATGACGCTGGTCGGCCGTGCCCAGGACGGCCCACTGGACGGCCTGCGGATCACCAAAGGCCGCTGGATCGCGGGCCCCGGTGAGGTGGTGTTCCTGGACGGGCGCTCCCCGCTGGCGGTCGGCGACAGCATGGAGTTCCCGGACCGGCCGGGGCACCCGACGCTCAAGGTCGTCGGCCTGGCGGCCTCGGTCTCCTGGAGCGCGGACGGCTGGGTCGCCCCGGAGCAGGTGGCCGGGCTGGCGGCGCCCGGCACGGCGCCCGCGGTCCAGTACCTCTACCGCTTCGCCCACGCCGACGACGACGCCGAGGTGGCCGCGGACCGCGCCGCGCTGGCCGCCACCGTCCCCGGTGACGCGCTCGCCGCGGTCACCTCCTACCGGCCCGCCCGGGAGGAGGCGAACCGGACGGCCTCGACCTTCGTCCCGTTCGTCACGGCCTTCGGGGTGCTCGGGCTGGCCATGTCGGTGCTGATCATCGGTGTCGTGGTCAGCGGGGCCGTCAGTGCCGCCACCCGGCGGATCGGCATCCTCAAGTCCCTGGGCTTCACGCCCGCCCAGGTGGCACGCGCCTACGTCGGCCAGGCGCTGATCCCCGCCGGGCTCGGCACGGCGCTCGGCGTGCTCCTCGGAAACCTGCTCTCCGTACCGGTCCTCGGGCTGGCCCACAAGGCCCTGCGCGGCGGGCTGCTCGGCATCCCGGTCTGGGTGGACGCCGTGGTCGCGGTGGCGGCGCTTGCGGCCGTGGCGGGCACCGCGGTGGTACCGGCCCTGCGGGCCGGGCGGTTGCGGACGGTGGAGGCACTCGCGGTCGGCCGGACGGCTCCCGGCGCCAAGCGGGCGGCCGCCCGCCGCACGGCCGGCGGGGCGGGGGCGGCGGGTCCGCTGTCCCGGGCGCAGGACCTGATCGGCCGGCTGCCGGTGCCACGTGCGTTCAGCCTCGGGCTGGCCTCCCCGCTCAACCGGCCGGGCCGCTCGGCGACCACCGGTGCCGCCGTGGTGCTCGGCACGGTCGGGGTCACCCTCTGCGTCGGTCTGACGCTCTCACTGAGCTCCATCCAGGAGGGCCTGGCGGCCGACCGCGCGGGCAAGGTGGTGGTCCAGGTCCCGATCGAGGGCGCCGCGCAGCCCGTCGACCACGTGGACGAGGCGGCCGTGGCCGAGGCCGTCGAGTCCCGGCCGGGCACCCGCGCCTGGTACAGCACCGCCCCGGCCCCGGTCGCCCTGGCCGGGAACACCGGGCGCTCCGAGGTGGTCGCGTTCAGCGGCGACGCCTCCTGGAGCGGCTTCCAACTGGTCTCCGGCCGCTGGTTCCACGGCCCCGGCGAGGTGGTGGTGGCCGCCGCCTTCCTGCGGGCCAACGAGGCGAAGGTCGGTGACACCGTCACACTCACCGACCACGGCCGCAGCACCCCGGCGAAGATCACCGGCGAGGTCATGACCACCCACGACGTGGTGTTCACGGACCGGGCCACGCTGGCGCCGCTCGGTGGCGCGATCCACGCCGAGGCGCTCGCCTTCCACGTCGACCTCACCCCGGGCACCGACGCGCAGTCCTACGCCGACGGGCTGGACCAGGCCGTGAAGCCGATGGGCCTGGGCGCCGAACCCGGCGGGGAGGACCTCAACATCGTGGTGCTGGCGATGAACACCCTGGCGGGCGTGCTCACACTGCTGCTCTCCGTGGTGGCGGGGCTCGGGGTGCTCAACACCGTGCTGCTGGACACCAGGGAACGGGTGCACGACCTCGGGGTGCTCAAGGCGCTCGGGATGGCGCCCCGGCAGACGGTCGGCATGGTGCTCACCTCGGTCTGCGGCAGCGGGCTGGCGGCCGGATTGATCGGAGTCCCGATCGGTGTCCTGGTGCACCACCAGGTGATGCCCGCGATGGCCAGGGCCGCCGGAATCGGGGTGCCGGACGCCGACCTCGCCGTGTTCGCCCCGCCGGTGGCGGGGCCGCTGATACTCGGCGGCCTGGTGCTGGCCCTGCTCGGCGCCGCCCTCCCGGCCACCTGGGCGGCCCGCACCCGGACGGTCTCGGCGCTGCGCACGGAGTGACAAGGAGAAAGGACCAGGAGCGGAGCCACCCGGCGTCCGGCCCGGTCCGGGAGCCCCCCGTAAGGCTCCCGGACCGGACCGGACCGGGTTGGGCCAGGCCGGGTCGGTCCGGCCCGACCCGGCTCAGGACAGCCGCGCCGCCGCGTACGCCTCCATGGCGGCACGCTGGTACGCGGCCAGGCCCGGGGCGATGGCCTCGTACGCGGCGCTCCACTGCTCGTTCTCGGTGCAGGAACGGGCGATCGCCAGGTACTCCTCGGCCGGAACCGAACGGATGGTGCGGAGCTGCTGGTACTCCTCGTCGATCGTGCTCTGCACGGGCTCGGCGTCGGCCGGGTGGCCGGCCGCCAGCAGCTCCGCCAGGTGGATCATGCGGGCGGTCCGCTCGCGCTGTCCGGCCTCGATCTCGGCCGGAGACATCGCGGCGGTCGCGCGCCGAGCCGCCTCGGCGTGCTCGGGGAAGTCGCGCAGGCTCGCGTCGACGTCGTCGGGCTGGATGCCCTCGAACAGGTTCTCGGGGCGGTTGATGGTCATGGGCGTGCCGTCCTTCCGGGAGCGTTCCAGGTCGGCGATCGTGCGGGAAACAGTGGTGGCCAGGGCGTCGAGCCGGTCGCGCTCGGCGACCAGCCGGCGGCGGTGGCCCCGCAGGGCCTCCAGCTCGTCCACCTGATCGCCCAGGATCCGGGCGATCTCGGTCAGCCCCACGCCCAGTGCCCGCAGTACCAGGATCTGTTGCAGCTGGAGCAACTGCCGTTCCTCGTAGTAGCGGTGGCCGTTGGAGCCGATCCAGGCCGGAGGCAGCAGTCCGATCTCGTCGTAGTGCCGCAGCGTCCTGGCGGTCACGCCGGACATCCGGGCCACATCGGCGATGGGCCAGGCCATGGCCGCCTCCCTCGTTCTCCACGTCCCCACGTTCGCGTGGACCGGGGCCGGTTCTCCGGCCCTGGTCACGACGGTAGAAGCTGCCGCTGCGGCAGCTTCAAGCCCGAGACTCCCGCCGGTTTGCCCGCTGCCGCACACCGCCGCATACCGCCGCACACCGCCGTACACCGCCGCACACCGCCGTGCGCCGCCTGTGCCTCTCTGCCTCATCTGCCTCTATGCCTCGCCGGGCCACGCCTCGCCGAACCAGTCCAGGGACTGCCCGTGCGGCCCGGTGAAGGCCACCGGCCGCTCGTCCAGCGCGAGCGCGAACAGTCCGGAGCCGGCCGGGGCCGGGCGGGGGAGGCGTCGGGCGACGGTCGGCAGCACGGAAACCGCCTCGTTGGAGATCCAGTGCCCGGGCAGCTCGCGCATCGTCGCCGCGAACTCCTCCCGCTCCTCCGGCGACAGGTACGCGAGCACCGCGCTGTGGAACACCACCGGCGTCGACCCCGCCGGGGCCCGAGCCACCAACTCACCCACCGTCGCGTTGAGATCGCCGCGCACCAGCAGCGGCGGTTCGGCCCGGGCGACCCGGACGGCGCCGCGCAGCCGGTCCAGCCGGTGGGCCTGCTCGGGCCAGACCAGCGACTCCAGCCAGCGCACGTCCTCCTCGGCCCGCACATCCAGCGGATTGAGGTCGATCCCGGCCCGCCACACCACCTCGGGCAGCCGCTCCCGCAGGGATCCGGGGAGCGGTACCGGACCGCTCACCGCGCAGTCCAGCGTCACCGGGCTCGCCTCGGCGCCGAACTCGGCGACCGGGGTACCGGCCCGGCTGCCCCTGCCCCTGCCGCTGCCGCTCCCGCTCCCGCTCCGGTTCCCGCTCCCGCCCCCACTCCTGCGCCCGTCTCCGGCCACGTACCGGTACCGATACCGGTCCGGGTACAGGCAGAGTCCGGCCGAGGCGCCGACCTCGATCAGGGCGAGCGGCTGCGGCAGCGCGGCCAGCAGCGGCAGCAGGGTGGCGCAGCGGCCCGCCTCGTTGGTCTGCGTCCGCCGCTCCAGCATCGTCGCCGAGACCCCGGCCCAGTGCTCCGCCACCCAGCCGTGGAAGGCCGGCCAGCCCTCCGTCACCGGCCCGCCCAGGTGCCGGACCGCGCCGAACAACAGGTTCGGCTGCCGCTTCGCGATGGGCAGCCCGTCCAGCAGCGCACACAACTGCCGGTCCTCGGCGACGCGTTCGGCCAGCTCCTGGTAGATCGGCGAGTTGCCGTGCGCCTCCCTCTCCGCGAACGCGCGGTAGAGCTCCCCCGTATCGCTGCGCATCCCTCGCAGCTCCCTTCGACGCCTTCTCAAGTGATCGAATCGGCTCAGCCTACGCCCGGCCGGTCACCCCTCCCGCAGCGTGTCGACCGGCCCGCCACCCCTCCCGCAGCGCGTCGACCGGTCCGCCACCCCTCCCGCCGCCCGCCACCCCTCCCGCCGCCCGCAGCGCGTCGACCGGCGGGCCGGTGCGCCAGCGCGTCGCCGGGCGCCCCGGCCACCGCCCGTCACCGGAGCCCGTCCGGGCGAAGCGCTCAGCCGAGCAGGCCGCCCATGTGCCCGTCCTCGGCGAGCAGTCGCCAGGAGCAGCCGGGCGAGGCGAACGCCTCCGGGTCGACGGTCTCCACCAGTCGGTCCACCACCGCGCTCAGCAGCGCCTGCGGATCGAACACCGCCCAGGTGTCCCGGGCCCGGCCGTAGTCCCAGCGGTCCCACTCGGCGCGCAGCCGCTCGTAGGTCCAGAGGGCGTAGAGCAGGGCGGACAGGTCGCGGTTCAGGTAGGCCTCGGGGTGGCCGTCGTCGTACCAGTCCGGCAGCTCCAGCCGGCCGGTGGCGCCGTCCAGGGCGATCGTGAGGTCGGTCGGCCAGTCCCCGAGGGCGAGGAAGTCCCGCTGGTACGGCCGTTCCTCCTCGCCGTCGAAGTACTCCGGGTACGCCTCGCCCATGGTGACCAGCGGTTCCTCGCACACCCCGAACATCGCCCCGCCCAGCGGCAGGCCGACCTCGGTCAGCAGCCGCCGGGTCGGCTCGTGCACGAGAGCTGCGGGCAGTTCCTCGGGCCGGAACCGGTGCACCCGGCCGGGGCCGCCGTCCTGGTCCGTCAGCGCCGCCAGCTCCGCCACCAGCTCCGGGGCCGTCTCGTACGCGGGCCCGCCCGGCCCGCCCGGCAGCGCGCCCCAGCCCAACGCCCCCACCAGCAGCGCGGTGCCCCAGTGCGGGGGCGGCGCGGACCCGTCGTCGAACAGCCCGGGATCGATCTCCCGCATCCGCCGCTCGGCCCCCGCCAGCACCTCGGCCACCACGGTGGGCCCGCGCCGCCCGTCCAGCGCCTCCGGCCGCCGGGCCCCCTCGGCCACCGCGTCCACCTCGCGCACCAGGCCCGCCAGCGCGGCCACGCCGGAGGCCAGCAGGTCGCGCCGCGGGCCACCGTTGTCCAGGAACACCTCGCCGGTCACCCCGTCCAGCAGCACCAGGCTCCCGCCGGCGGCGAACGGCGTGCAGTACTCCGTCTCCCCGAGGACGAACAGCCGCTCGGCCTCCGCCGGGAACGCCGTCAGCTCCCCGTCCCCGAGCGCCTCGAAGTCCAGGAACGCCCCGGTCGCCGGAAGCCCCTCCCGCACCAGGAACTCCCGACTCCCCTCGTGCACCACCTCACCCGGCAGCTCCGCCGCCCGCACAAATCCCACGTGCCCCAACCCTTTCCCTGCCTGCCCCGTGACCCACAGACCCTAGCGGCCCGGCCCGACAACACCGAGGACTCCCGAGCGGGGGAGGGGTGCGGCGGCGGGTCGGTGTGAGCGGCCGGCCGGGGGCGGGGTGGTTCGGGTTGGTCGCCCGGGGCGCTCGCCGTGCGGGGGCGGAGGGGAGCGCGCCCGGGCGGCTCACGGCAGCGCGGCCCGGTCGACGTTCCAGTGCTCGGGCAGGTCCGCGTCGCAGAAGACGCAGGCGTAGTGCTCCTCGCGGACGAGGTTGCAGCGGGCGCACCGGGGGCAGCGGCGGAAGACCACCGCGTGGGTGAAGGCGTCGGGGTGCGGCAGTCGGAGGCGGGCGAGGGCGGCGGCGACGGCGGGCCAGGACGTGGTGTCGGGGCAGTAGCCGGTGGAGTGGTTGCTGACCGTCTCGACCTCCCATCCGTCCGGTGACCGCCGGAACCCGATCTCCCCGGCGCTCAGCACCAACTTCCCGCCCGCACAGTCCACATGCTCGCTGCGGCGCGGAGCGAGCCGCAGCGCGCCGCCGAGGTCGACCACGAAGGTGAACGGTTCCGCGAGTTCCTCCGCCGACCGCCCCTCCACCCAGGCGGCGAACTCGCCTTCCGTCCGCAACAGTTGACCGCCACCGCCACCGCCACCGCCACCGCCACCGCCACCGCCACCGCCACCGCCGGTGCCGTCACCCGCCGCCCACAACTCCGGCGGCCCCACGTACCGGTACGCCCTCCCGAGGCCGTCCGCCACCTCCGCCTCGATTCCGCGCCCGGCCAGCCGGGCCCGCCAGTACGCCATTTCGACGGCTGTCCCGTTGAGGCCGAAGTCCCGCAGCTCGTCGAGGAGTTCCCGCGCCTGCCGGAGTGTGATGTCCGCTCCTTCGCGGAGCGTCCGCAGTGCGGCCACCGGGTCGGTGAGCGGCCCGGTGAGCCGGAGCCGGGCCGGTCCGTGGGTGGTCAGCAGCGTCTCGCGGACGTCCTGGGGTGCGGCCTCCGGGCCCGCGTCCTCGCAGCAGGCGGCGCCGCACTGCGGGCAGAAACGCTCGGCGTCCCACCACAACTCCCGTCCGTGCAGGAGGAACTGTCCGAAGCTCCGGACCGCGTCGCCGCCGCAGTCCGCGCACCGGACGGTCACCCTCGCGCCCTGCTCCGTACCCGTCACGCCGGAGGTCCCCATGCCCGACACCCTAGGGAGCCGCTTCGCTGCCGCTCCACCCGGCCCGTAGAGTGCGGGGATGAAGCGCTACCTGCTGACCGGCACCCCGGGGGCCGGGAAGACGGCGATCCTGCGGTGGCTGGAGTGGGCGGGCCATCCGGTGGTCGAGGAGGCCGCGACGGACGTCATCGCGTTGCGGCAGGCCCAGGGCGAGCCGGAGCCGTGGACGGACCCGTCGTTCGTGGACGCGGTGGTCGACCTGCAGCGGCGGCGGCAGGAGGAGGCCGTCGGCCGGCCGGGGGAGGTGCGGTTCTTCGACCGCTCGCCGGTGTGCACGTACGCCCTGGCGGTGTACCTCGGCCATCCGGTGACCCGGGCCCTCACCCGGGAGCTCGACCGCATCCGGGAGGCGGGGGTGTACGAGCGGCGGGTGTTCTTCGTGGAGAGCCCGGGCTTCGTCGCCCCGTCCGAGGCCCGGCGCATCTCGTACGAGGAGTCGCTGCGGTTCGAGCGGATCCACCGGGAGGCCTATGCCGGGTTCGGGT
This sequence comes from Kitasatospora sp. NPDC127116, assembly GCF_042677365.1. Lineage (NCBI taxonomy): Bacteria > Bacillati > Actinomycetota > Actinomycetes > Kitasatosporales > Streptomycetaceae > Kitasatospora > Kitasatospora sp. NPDC127116. The sequence goes on along the minus strand of NZ_JBHXTL010000011.1, from coordinate 68,159 downwards.
ACGTGTGCGTCCCGATCGCCCCGGGGCCCCTCGCCGACCGGGCGGCGGCCGTGGTGCGGCACGTCGGCGCGGACGCGGCCCCGCACGAGAGCTGACGGCCCCGGCCCCCTCCGGCCCTCCGGTCCCCTCGGTCCCTCCGACTTTCCGTCCCCTCCGGCTCTCCAACCCCTCCGGCTCAGGCCAGGCCGCCGGCCTGCCGGGCCGCCTGCTCCACGCGGTCGTGGTGGGCCCGCCACCAGTCGGCGTCGCCGGGGGCGGTGTTGGCGCCGTCGGAGCGCTGGCCGGTGGCGCCGTCCACGAGTTCGCGGACCAGGTCGGCGTGTCCGACGTGGCGGTGGGTCTCGGCGATCATGTGGACGAGTACCCGGTGCAGGGTCTGTTCGTGTCCGGCGCCGAACGGGACCTTGCCGACGGCGTCCAGCGGCAGGGCCTCGATGGTGGCGTCGGAGTGTGCCCAGACCCGCCGGTAGCGCCCGGTGATCTCCTCGGTGCTCTCGTCCGCCCGCGCCCACAGGTCGCCGTTCGGCTCGGTCCCGCCGGTGATCCACACGGGGGCCGGTTCGGGGAAGGGGCGGCCGAAGGTGTCGCCGAAGTACAGGGCCTCGGCGCCGGTGACGTGCTTGACCAGGCCCAGCAGGTTGGTTCCGGTGGGGGTGAGCGGGCGGCGCAGGTCGTACTCGGAGAGGCCTTCGAGCTTCCAGAGCAGGGCGTCGCGGGCGTCCTGGATGTAGATCCGAAGGTCGGTCTTGTCATCTGTCACGGTCATGGGATCAGTCTGCTGATCACGGAATGCCTGTCCATCGATTTCCCGCCCCGCGAACTTCTGGCCAGGAGTCAACTCGTGTCAGGATCAACTCCGTTCGCCCGAGGCCGGATCCCTGGTCGAACCCCCGGCTACCCCCGGCCGCCCCGGCCGGATTTCCCGGCCGCCCCCGGCCGGACCCCTGGAGGAGCAGCCATGACGGACGACCCCTGGTCCTGGGACGAGACGCTGTTCGCCGGAACGGCCGCCCACTACACCCGCGGCAGGCTCCCGTACGCCCCCGGACTGGCGGAGGCGCTGGCCGAGGCGCTGGGGCTCGACGGGCGGGGGCGGCTGCTCGACGTGGGGTGCGGGCCGGGCACGCTGGCGCTGGGCCTGGCGCACCTGTTCGGCGAGGTCGTCGGAGTGGACCCGGACGCCGGGATGATCGCCGAGGCGCGCCGGGCCGGCGCCGCGGAGCCCAAGGCCACCTGGGTGCGGGCCCGGGCCGAGGAACTGCCGTCGGGCCTCGGCACCTTCACACTGGCGACCTTCGGCCAGTCCTTCCACTGGATGGACCGCGACCTGGTGGCGGCGACCGTACGGCGCGTGCTGCGGCCCGGCGGCGCCCTGGCGCACGTCTCGGACCTGAAGGGCGAACCGCGGCCCACCGAGGGGCTGCCGCACCCGCCGGTCCCGTACGCCGCGATCGGCGAGCTGGTCCGGCACTACCTCGGCCCGGTCCGCCGCGCCGGGCAGGGACTGCTGCCGCACGGCACGCCGGGCGACGAGGCCGCCGTCCTCGCCCGGGCGGGCTTCACCGGCCCGCAGCGGATCGTCGTCCCGGGCGGGCGACCGCTGGAGCGCACGGCCGACGAGGCGGTCGCGGGCGTCTTCGCGCTCTCCTCCTCGGCCCCGCACCTCTTCGCGGAGCGCCGCCCGGCCTTCGAGTCGGACCTCCGCGGCGTCCTCGCCCGGACCTCGCCGCCGGGGCTCTTCTCGGAGCGGCAGCCGAGCAGCGAGGTGTTCATCTGGCGCACCGCAGAGGAGCGTTGACGGTCCGGGACGGGACACAGGACACAGGACACGGGACACCGGACAGGAGGGCCGCCCCCGCCCCGACCCCGTCGACGCTCTCGCCGCCGACGCAGGGGAGCGGAGCAGCCGGGGAGCGGTCAGCGGACGACGTCGAAGACCTGCTTCTGCAGGCCGTTCCCGTACACCTCGTGCTCGACCAGCTTCAGCTTCTGGGTGTCCTTGTCCGTCGTGCTGAACAGGCGCTTGCCGGCGCCGAGCAGCAGCGGGAAGACGAGCAGGTGGTAGCGGTCGATCAGACCGGCGTCCGAGAGGGCGCGGTTCAGGGCGGCGCTGCCGTGGACGATGATCGGGCCGCCCTCGGTCTCCTTCAGCGCGGCGACCTCGTCGAGCGAGCGCAGGATGGTGGTCCCGCCCCAGTTCGGCACCAGGTCGTCCTCGGTGAGGGTGGTGGAGACGACGTACTTCGGCAGCGTCTTGTAGCGGGCGAACTCCGGCATGTCCGGCCACACCGGGCTGAACGCCTGGTAGCTGACCCGGCCGAGCAGCATCGCGGTGGCCTCCTCCTGCTCCCGCCCCTTGATCTCGAACGCCTCGGGGAGGAACTCGATGTCCTTGAAGGTCCAGCCGGAGTTGCGGTAGCCGGGCTCGCCGCCGGGGCCCTCGACGACGCCGTCGAGCGAGATGAAAGCGGTGCTGATCAGGGTGCGCATGGGTGGTTCCTCGGTTCTCGTGCGGATCTGGAGCGGTCGGGCCGGTCAGGCCGGTCGGGGCTGTCGGATCGACGGGCCGGTCGGGGAGGTCCGAACGGCAGGAAGGAGCAGGTCAGCCGAGGACCCCGGACAGCCACTGCTGCCAGGCGGCCTCGGACCCGTCCGGAGCCGGGCCGAAGAGGTGGTGGAACATCAGCACCAGGCCGGAGCCGTGGTGGAAGGTGTAGAGCCCGTCGGCGGTGCGGACCTCGAAGCGTTCGTCGTCCGCCCAGGCCACCTCGCCGTCCAGCGGGGGCAGGCCCGCCGGTTCGCCGTGGACCCGCGTGCCCGCGGTGACCGGGAGCGGAAGCGACAGGGCGTGGGCGAGGAGGGCCCGGACCTCCGGTTCCGGCCGGCCGGCCGACGGCGCGGCGGCGAAGACGGGGACGGCGGTGCGCCCGGGGAAGTGGGTGAGGTACTCGCGCAGCGTGTGGAGGTGGAAGGGCCAGCCGCGGCGCAGCGCGTCGTACTCGTCCTGCCAGTCGTCGCCGAGCAGGCCGCTGTGGACGACGCGGAGCACGGTGGCACCGCCGTCCCGGCCCTCGATCAGGTACTCGAAGGCCATGAACCGGCCGTCCTCGCCGGCGGCCGTACGGGTGGCCAGGCGCTTGCCGGGCTCGTAGGCGGTGACGACCGCCTCCGCGCGGTGGCCCCCGGTCTCCATGACGGCGGTGCCGCCCTCGCGCGGGTCCAGTTCGTTGCGGCCCATGAACCAGGAGTCGAGTCCCGGTCCGGTGGCGATCGCCTCCCAGACCTGTTCCGGGCTCGCCGGGAGGGAGGTCTCCAGCTCGATCTCGAACGGGTGGGTCATCGTGGGTTCTCCTGGTTCGGTGCGGTTCCGGCGCCTTCTGCCGCGCTGCCGGCGGCGTCGGTCTCCGGTCCGGTCCCGGCCGGTTCGGCCCCGGCTCCGGTCGCCCCCGCCTCCGCCCCGGGCTGTGCGGAGGGGATCTGGTGGAGTCCGACCACCACCCGGTGGCTGCGGCCCCCAGGGGCGGACTCGTCGTGGTAGCGGCTGACGAGGGCGGCCACGGACTGGGCCAACTCCTCGGCGAAGGCGGCCCGGTCGGCCGCGGAGGCGAACCGCACCTGCGCGTCGATGCCGAAGGTGGCGACCCGCCGCCGGGCCCGGGAGGCGCCGGTCAGCAGGGACCCGACCTCCTGCACCAGCCGGGAGCCGAGCGCCAGCAGCCAGCGGGCGGAGAGCTGGTCGGGGGAGCGGGCGGGGTCCGGGCTCACGGCGGCCAGGACGTTGGGGGAGATCACGTAGGAGGCCGCGGTGGCGCGGTACACCCGTTCGGTGACGTTGCCCTTGCGACGCTCCTCGGCGAGTTCGACGAGGCCGTGCCGCTCCAGTTCCTTCAGGTGGTAGTTGACCTTCTGCCGGGGCAGCCCCAGCCGGGCGGCCAGCATGGCGGCCGAGCCGGGCTCGGTCAGGGCGGCGAGGAGGCGTGACCGCATGGGGTCCAGCGAGGCCTCGGCCGCGGCGGGTTCTTCGATCACGGCGACTTCCAGCACCGTTCCAGCATCCAGCCGACAAAAAAATTTGTCAAGGAAAAAACGCTTGTCGGTAATCCGGTCGGGCGAGTGCCGCCGCCCGACCGGCGGAACACGGGGCCGCGTGGGCGGAGGCCCGGACTTCGACGGGACGAGCCCTCCCGCCGCCCCTCGGCCCCCGCCTTCCCGCTGCCGCCCTCCGGTGGGAGCCGCTCAGACGGTGGAGCCCGTGAACGCCGACCGCACCTCCTCCCCGTGCTCGTCGTGGCGGTCGGCGACGGCCAGCTTGCACCGGCCGTCCTCGCAGGAGCGCTGGAGGCGGCCCCGCGAGACGGTCTGCGCCAAGCCGATCGCCCAGCACGTCGGGCAGCCGCGCAGGGCGAGCAGGCCGACCGGCAGGAGGGCCAGGCCGACCGGCCCGACCGCCGGGACGAGGGCGACCGAGCCGATCAGCGAGCCGATGCCCACCACGCCGCGCACGACGTGTTCGGTCAGGGACTTGCTCGCGAAGTCGGGGCCCCCGGGGCCGGCGGCGGTTCCGGGCTTCGTTCCGGGCTTCGTTCCGGTCATCGTTCCCTCCACGGGCGGATTCAGATGGTGGGCCGCAGCGTCCGGTGGATCGCCGAACGGGCCCGGTGCAGACGGGACTTCATCGCCGCCGTGCTGAGGCCCAGCGCGTCGGCGACCATCCGGCCGCTGTGGCCCTGGACGTCCCGCATGATCAGCACTCGGCGCTGGTCGGGGGGCAGGGCGGCGACCGCGGCCGCCACCGTGCCGGCTTCCAGGCGGCGCAGGGCGGCCTCCTCGGCGGAGTCCACGCAGACGTCCTGTCGCAGCGGTGCGCCGTGGTCCCGCAACCGGGTCCGTGCGCGCCGGAGGCACTCGTTGCGGACGATGCGGAACATCCAGGACGCCAGGGCGCCGGAGGCCCGCAGCATCCCGATCTTGCGGTACAGGATGATCAGGGCCTCCTGCGCCGCGTCCTCCGCGTCCTCCGGGGTGGCGCAGAGGGAACGGGCGAACCGCTGCACATTGGGGTGCGATCCCGACACCAGCGCGGCGATCGAGTCGACGTCGCCGGCCTGCGCGGCGGCGATCAACTGCTCGCCGGGCCAGGTCGATTCAGCCACGCCCGGCTCGCTTGCGCTTCACGGCCAGCATGCAGGTGCAGAGCAGCACCAGGGCGACGGCGATGCCGATTCCGATGATCATCACTACCTCCGGATCCCGTACCCGACGTTTGTCGGAACGTTTATAAGAGGCGCGGGTCGCTCCAAAGGATTCGGCCCGCGCCGCAGAAAGTCGTCCGGGTTCCCGGCGGGGCGCCGGCGGCCGTGCCACGGCCCGTACGGGCTGCGCGAGCGGCCGGGTGCACGGAGAGTTGCGACCGGTCGAGGTGGTTGTCACCAAGTGGTCGAGATCGTTGTCACCTGCCTCGCCCGGTCACGGCGGTTGTCACCGTCCGGGGCGGCGAACCGGCTGGTCAAGGTCGGTGCTCCAACCTGGCGGGTGACGACCGCCGTGCGCACCACCGGAGCACTGCGCCGGCCTGACGCCTCAGGGGACGCAGATCGTCCGCCTCGCCGCCCGGGGATGTCCAACCGGGACATCGCCGCCCGGCTCTTCCTGAGTTCGCGAACGGTCGGCCACCACCTCTGGAAGGCCTGTCCGAAGCTCGGCGTCGGCTCGCGCGGGGAGCCGGCGGCGCTGGTCCGACGGTGGTGGTCCGACGGTGGTGGTCCGAAAAAACCGGTTGCGGGGGAGCGCGGCCCGGATCACGATGTGCGGCATGTACCTGTGCTGACGACTGCCACGTAGCAACTCACCCCTGCGCGATCGACCTCTGCGCCGAGCCACTGGCCGCGCGCTGAGTCGATGACACGCGCGCTCACGCGATCGACCGCCCTCGGCGCTCGGCCATGCCACATGCCGGCATGTGGCCATGTCCCGAGGCGATGAGACGCGCCGTCGCGAGTTGCCACGGAGAGATACGACCTGTCGCGCGATCGACCTCGGGACGCCCCGCCATGCGGCCACCCGCCCCGAGGCGATGACACGCGCCCTCGTGAGCACTCGTCAGATCCCAGGAACCCCGGCCGATCCAGTCGATCCGGCCTGCGCGCGTTCCTGCTGAACCAGGAAACAGACCACCATGCATACCGAACGCAAGGCCCGCTGGGCCGTGCGCCAGTCCGCGCTGCCCACCGCCGTCCGCAGCTGCCCGGACTGCTCCAGCATGCGGCACCGGCCCTCGGGCAAGATCCGTGTCAACGCCAACGGCAAGCTCCTCGACGTCTGGCTGCTGCTCAGCTGCGCGGGCTGCGACCGGACCTCGAAGGTGCCCGTCCACGAGCGCGTCCACACGTCGTCGCTGGAACCCGCCCGCAGGGAGGCGTACGAGAACAACGACCTCGCCGTGGTGCGGGAACTGACGATGAGTGCGTCGCTCGCCGCCAAGAACGGCTACAGCCTGGACTGGAGCGGCACCTGGGAGCTGGAGGTACGCACGCCGCTCCACGCGATCGACGATCCGACCCCGCTGACGGTGCTGGTGAGCTTCGAGCTGCCGGTCCCGGTCCGGGTCGAACGCCTGCTCATGTCCGGCCTCGGTCTCAGCCGCAGCCGGGTCCGCCGGATGGTCGCGGACGGCCGCATCCGTCTGCCGCTCGCCCCGGACGCCAAGGCGCGCCGCGACTTCGAGCTGACGGTCCACGCTCCGGCGGCGACCCTGGCTCGGCTCGCGGCTCCGGTCGCGGCGACGCGGCGGGAGGCGGTGCGCGAACTCGGCGCCGCCGACGCCGTCGAGGCGCCGCTGCGTCTGTCGCGCGCGGTGTCCGGGGCGTAGGCCGACGGCTCGGTGCGGGGCGGTACCCGCGCGCGGCTCACGGACTCGCCGTTCGTGAGCCGCGCGGCGGGCTCCCGCGTGGTGGGTCCAGCCTCCTCCGGCGACGCAGTCCGGGGCGCCGCAACGGTGGCGGCAGGCGATGGTCGGAGCGTGGCCGGAACCCCGAACGTCACCAGGCTGTGTGCTTCTACCGTCACTACCCGCAGCCGGTGGCCGCGGTGGTGCTGCGCTGCCGGCCACCGATCCCGACGGCCGTACCGTGATCGCCTCCGGCGCCCTCCTCGGGGAGCGGTCCGGGAAGGGGGTGGTGGCGGACATCGCGACGGGTGACAGCTCGCCGAGACCCGCCATCGGCAGCGCATCAACCGGCTCGGCGAGCTCCGCCCGATCGCTGCCGCCCTCGACGCCTGCGCACGCGACCTCGCTGCCGAATCGACCAGCCGGGCACACCCCGAAACCCCTGACCGAGACCCCGACCGCGAAGGTCCGCCGGACCCTGGAGCCGTCCCCGGGTGAAGCGGTACCCGGGCCACCGGACGCGGTCACCGGCCCGATCACCCCGGGGGCGACCGCCGCTGAGGCGGCACCCCGGGGCCGGGGTGTTCGGCGCGTCGCGCCCGTGGCGGGTTGACCAGGTCGGACTTGAATCTTTGCGAACGAATGTTCGATCCTGGGGGTGTGCCCGTTTTCGAATCTGTTTTCGAATCCACCGCCGAGCAGCCCGCACGCCCCGTGCTCCGCCCGGTGGCGTCCCCGGCTGCCGCGCCGGGGGAGCGGGGTGAGCCGGGGGAACGGGAGGAGCGAGAGGGGCGGGCGACACCGGCCACCGGGCGGACGGCGGAGCCCCGGGGGCTGCTGCCGGTGCCGTCCGCGCTGCGGGAGGTGCTGCCCGACGCCGGGCTGCGCCGGGGGACGGCGGTGTCGGTGGCGGGCGGGGACACCGGGCTGCTGCTGGCGCTCGCCGCCGGGGTGAAGGAGACCGAGGGCGGCTGGGCCGCGGCGGTCGGACTGCCGGACCTGGGGCTGGCCGCCGCCGAGGGGTACGGACTGGACCTGCGGCGGCTGCTGGTCGCGGACGATCCGGGGCCGCACTGGGCCGAAGTGGTCTCGGTGCTGGCCGGCGCGGTCGAGCTGATCATGCTGCGCCCGGACGGGCCGGTGCCGCCGAAGCTGGCCGCCCGGCTGGCGGCGGTGCTGCGGCGCAGCGGCTGCGTGCTGCTGGTCGCCGGGCCGTGGCCGGGCGCGGTGCTGCGGCTGGGGGTGCGTTCCGGGCGCTGGTTCGGGCTGGGCGACGGCCACGGGCAGCTCGTCGGCCGGCAGGTGGAGGTGGTGGCCGAGGGCCGCGGCTCGGCGGTGCGCGGCCGGACGGCCCGGCTCTGGCTGCCCGACGAGCACGGCGCGGTGCGCCCGCTCCAGGAGCAGCCGCGACAGGGACGGCCGCAGCCGGTGGCGGAACCGGCGATGCCGGCACTACCAGCGCTACCGGCACTACCGGCGATACCGGCGGCGGAGCCGATGGCACCCCGCGTGGCGGCGGTGGTCTGAGATGGCGGACGACGGAACCCCCCGGGTGCTGGTGATCTGGTGCCCGGACTGGCCGGTGGTGGCCGTCACCGGCGACGACCCGGTCGCGGTGACCGAGGGCGGGCGGATCCTCGCCTGCTCGGCGGGCGCCCGGGCGGCCGGGGTGCGGCAGGGGCAGCGGCTCAAGCTGGCCCAGCGGCTCTGCCCGGAGCTGGAGCTGCGCGACCGCGACCCGGAGGCGGAGACCCGCCGCTTCGAGCCGGTGGTCGCGGCGGTGGAGGCGTTCACGCCCCGGGTGGAGGTGATCCGTCCGGGACTGTGCGCGATCCCGGTGAAGGGCCCGGGCCGCTACTTCGGCGGCGAGGAGGCGCTGGCCGGCAAGGTCGGCAGAGCGGTGGCGGACGCCCTCGGACGGCCCCTCGTCCCGGACGCCGTCCCGGGCGCGATGGCCGTCGAGGCCCGCCCCGAAGCCGCCTCCCGCCCCGAAGCCGCCTCCCGACCGGCAGCCGCCTCCCTACCCGAAACCGCCTCCCGACCGGCAACCGCCTCCCGCCCCGAAGCCGCCCCGCAGGCCCGGGACGCGGAAGCCGCCCCGCAGACCCGGACCGCTCCGGCCGAAGCCGCCCCGCAGGCCCGGGTCGGTGTCGCCGACGGCCTGTTCGCCGCCGTGCTCGCCGCCCGGGCCGGGGTGCTGGTCCCGGCCGGCCGGACGGCGGAGTTCCTCGCCCCGTACCCGGTGAGCGCGCTGGGCGACGAGACGCTGGCCGAACTGCTGGGGCGGCTCGGCCTGCCCACCGTCGGGGCCTTCGCCGCCCTGCCGGCCGAGTCGGTCGCGGACCGCTTCGGCCCGTCCGGGACGGTCGCGCACCGGCTGGCCCGCGGTTTGCAGCCGCGCCCGCTGGTGCCGCGCGACGAGGAGCCAGACCTCGCCGTCGAGCAGCGCTTCGACCCGCCGGAGCCGCTGGCCGAGCCGCTGGTGTTCGTCGCCCGCACGCTGGCCGAGCAGTTGCACCGGCGGCTGGCCGGGGCCGGGCTGACCTGCCGCCGGGTGGCCGTCGAGGTGGCCTGCGCGGACGGTCGGACGGCCTCCCGGCTGTGGCGGCACGAGGGCCGGTTGTCCGCGACGGCGCTGGCCGAGCGGGTCCGTTGGCAGCTGCAGGCCTGGCAGGGCGCGGGCACCTTCGCCGGCAACGGGGAAGGCGGGGAGGACGCGGGTTTCACCCTGCTCCGGCTGGCCCCCGACGGCCTCTCCCCGGACCAGGGCCGCCAGCTCGCGCTGTGGGGCCAGGCCGTCGCGGACGACCGGGTGGAGCGCGCGGTCGCCCGGGTGCAGGCGGTGCTCGGCCACGCGGGGTTGCGCCGGATCGAACCGGCGGGTGGGCGCGGCCCGGGCGAGCAGGCGGTCAAGGTGCCGTGGGGCGAGCCGTACGAGGCGGCGGTGGCGGCCGACGCGCCCTGGCCGGGTCGGCTGCCGGAGGTGTGGCCCGCCGTGGTGCTGCGGGAGCCCGCACCGGTGCGGGTGCTGGACGGGGCCGGGCAGCCGGTCACGGTGGACGGCCGGGCGGGGGTGTCGGCCCGGCCGGCCCTGGTCGTGGTCCGGGGCCGGGAGGAGCGGGTGGACGGCTGGACCGGTCCCTGGCCGGCGGTCGAGTACTGGTGGGACCAGTCGCTGGCCCGGCGCCGGGCGCGGTTCCAGGTCGTGGTGGGCGGTGGCCGGGCGCTGCTGCTCACCGTGGAGGGGGGTGCCTGGTACCTGGAGGCCGGCTACGACTAGCGGTCCGGTCGGTCCGGACCCCGGGGGGAGTGGAACGAGCACGAGAACGACGAAGGCAACCCCCGATGGGCTTCACCAGCCACCCCACCCTCCCCTGGAGCGAGCTGCACCGCCGGCTGACCGGCACGGCGCCGGACCGCACGGTCGTCCCGCTGCGCCGCCCCGCTCCCGAGCCTGCCCCCGCTCCCGAATCCCCTCCCGCTCCGGCGGAGCCCGAGTCCGGTCCCGGCCCCGGCCCCGGCCCCGGGAGGGCCGCCGAGCCCTGGGCCGAGCTGCACGTCCACTCCGCCTTCAGCTTCCTGGACGGCGCCAGCGACCCGGAGGACCTGGTCGCCGAGGCGGTCCGGCTGGGCGTGGAGAGCCTCGCGATCACCGATCACGACGGCCTGTACGGGGCCGTCCGGCTCGCCGAGGCGGCCCGGGGCACGGGCCTGGCCACCGTGTTCGGTGCCGAGCTGACCGTCCGCGGCGGCGGGGCGGAGGAGCACCTGCTGGTCCTCGCCCGCGACCCGGCCGGCTACCGCCGCCTCTCCGCCGCGATCGCCGCCGCCCAGCTGGCCGGCGGTGCCAAGGGCAGTCCGGTGTACGACCTCGCGGCGCTCGCCGGGGCGCACGACGGCCACTGGGCGGTGCTCACCGGCTGCCGGCTCGGCCGGGTCCCCGCCGCGCTGCCCGACCGGGGCGAGGCCGAGCGCCGGCTCCGTACCCTCACCGAGGCGTTCGGCCGGGAGAACGTCCACGTCGAGCTGATCGACCAGTGGCTGCCCGGCGACGACCGGCGCAACGACGCCCTCGCCGCCCTCGCGGCGACGGCGCGGCTCCCCGTCGTCGCCTCCACCAACGCCCACCACGCCGGCCCCGCCCAGGGCCGCCTCGCGCAGAGCCTCGCCGCGCTGCACGACCGCCGCACCCTCCAGGACGCGGTCGGCTGGACCAGGGCGGCCGGCACCGCGCACCTGCGCTCGGGCCGCGAGATGGCCGGCCGGCTGGCCCGCTTCCCCGGGGTGCAGCGGGCCACCGCCGAACTCGGCCGGGCCTGCGCCTTCGACTTCGCCCGGCTGGATCCGGAGCTGCCCGGTTTCCCCGTGCCCGAGGGCGAGAGCGAGATCAGCCACCTGCGCGCCCTGGTCGCGGCCGGCGGCCCGGGCCGCTTCGGCCCCGGCAACGCCGCCGCCCGCCGCCAGCTCGGCAGGGAGCTGGACGTGATCGAGGACCTCGACCTGGCCGGCTACTTCCTGATCGTGCACGACATCGTGGACTTCTGCCGGAGCCGGGACATCTGGTGCCAGGGCCGCGGCTCGGCCGCCAACTCGGCGGTCTGCTACGCCCTCGGGATCACCGCCGTCGACCCGATCCACTACAAGCTGCTGTTCGAGCGCTTCCTCTCCACGGCCCGGGACGGGCCGCCCGACATCGACCTGGACATCGAGAACCGCCGCCGCGAGGAGGTCATCCAGTACGTCTACGGCCGCTACGGGCGCGAGCACGCCGCCCAGGTCGCCAATGTGATCACCTACCGGCCCCGGCTGGCGATCCGCGACGCCGCCCGGGTGCTCGGCTACCCGCAGGGGCAGGTGGACGCGTTCAGCCGGCAGACCGACTTCCGCTCCGCCCCCGGCGCGGACGCCGTCATCCCCGCCGACGTGCTCCAGCTCGCCACCCAGCTGCACGGCCTGCCCCGGCACCTGGGCATCCACTCGGGCGGCATGGTGCTCACCCGGGAGCCGATCGGCGAGATCTGCCCCACCGAGTGGGCCCGGATGCCCGGGCGCTCCGTGCTCCAGTGGGACAAGGAGTCCACCGCCGGCGCCGGACTGGTGAAGATCGACCTGCTCGGCCTCGGCATGCTGGCCGCCCTGCACGACGCCTGCGACCTGGTCGCGGAGCACCACGGTCTGCGCTACGACCTGGCCACCATCCCGGACGACGACGAGGGCGTGTACGCGATGCTGCGCCGGGCCGACACCGTCGGCGTGTTCCAGGTCGAGTCCCGGGCGCAGATGGCGACCCTGCCCCGGCTCAAGCCGGACCACTTCTACGACCTGGTGGTCGAGGTCGCGCTGATCCGCCCCGGACCGATCCAGGGCGGCTCCGTCCACCCGTACCTGCGGCGCCGCGCCGGGGCGGAGCCGGCCGGCTGCCCGCACCCGCTGATGGAGAACGCGCTCGGCAAGACCCTGGGGGTGCCGCTGTTCCAGGAGCAGATGATGCAACTCGCCATCGACTGCGCCGGGTTCACCCCGGCCGAGGCCGACCGGCTGCGGCAGGCGATGGGCGCCAAGCGCTCGCACGAGCGGGTCGCCCGGCTGCGCGACCGGCTGCTGGGCGGGATGGCCGAGCGCGGCATCCCGCCCGAGGTGGCGGAGGACGTCTACGGCAAGATCGAGGCCTTCTCCAACTACGGCTTCCCGGAGAGCCACGCGATCAGCTTCGCCTACCTGGTGTACGCCAGCGCCTGGCTGAAGCACCACTTCCCGGCGGCCTTCACCTGTGCCCTGCTGGCCAACCAGCCGATGGGCTTCTACTCGCCGCTCAGCCTGGTCGCGGACGTCCGCCGGCACGGCGTGCGGGTGCGCGGGGTGGACGTCAACGCCAGTGGGGCGCGGCCCACCCTGGAACCGTACCGGGGGCCGACCCCCGGGCCGCCGCTGACGGCAGGGCGCCCGCAGCCGGCGATCCGGCTCGGCCTGGAGACGGTGCGCGGCATCGGCACCCCGCAGGCCGAGGCGGTCGTGGCCGGGCAGCCGTACGCGGACCTGGAGGACTTCGCCCGCCGCACCGGCCTGCCCGGGCCCGCCCTGGAGGCGCTGGCGACGGCCGGGGCCTTCGACTGCTTCGGGTTGACGAGGCGTCAGGCGCTGTGGGCGGCAGGGGCGTTCGCCGGGATCTCGGCCGATCTGATCCCCGGCACCACGCCCGGTACCGAGGCGCCGGAGCTGCCCGGGATGAGCCCGGTCGAGGAGACCATCGCCGACCTGTGGGCCACCGGCACCTCCGCCACCAGCCACCCGCTCCAGCACCTGCGTGCCCGGCTGGAGCGCGGCGGCGCCCTCTGTGCCGACCGGCTCCCGGACGTACCGCCGGGAACGGCGGTGGTGGTCGGCGGCCTGGTCACCCACCGGCAGCGGCCGCCGACGGCCGGCGGGGTGCTCTTCCTCAGCCTGGAGGACGAGACCGGGCTGATCAACGTGATCTGCAACCGCCCGGTCTGGGAGTCCCAGCGCCGCACCGCCCTGGACCGGGCCGGGTTGCTGGTGCACGGGCACATCGAGCGCGACCGGGGCGCCACCAACCTGATCGCCACCCGGCTCGCCCCGCTCCGGATCGGCCTCTGAGCGGGGCGGTCCCTACGCCCGCGCCTCCGGCTGCCGCCCCTTGCCCGGTGCCCCGGCGAAGGCCTGGGCGATCGGGAGCCAGGCGGTGGCGACCGGCCCGGTGGCGGTGAGGGCGAGGTCGTCCCGGTGGCGGCGCTGGGTCACCAGCAGGCAGAAGTCCAGGGCGGGGCCGGACACCACGTCCTCGGCCCCGGCCGGGCCGATGGACCAGGTCCCGCCGTCCGGCGCGGTCAGGTCGAGCCGGACCGGCCGCTCGGGCGCGGGCAGTCCGTGCAGGGCGAAGGCGAAGCCCAGGGTGCGCAGCCCCAGGTGGGCGATGTGCCGCAGCCGGTCGGTGGGCTCACGGGTGGCGCCGAGTGCGTCCGCGACGTCCTGGCCGTGCGCCCAGGTCTCCATCAGCCGGGCGGTGGCCATCGAGGCGGGCTTCATCGGCGGGCCGAACCAGGGCAGCCGGACGTCGGCCGGGGCGGCGGCGAGTGCGGCCAGCACCTGCGCCCGACCGGCCCGCCAGCGGGCGAGCAGTGCCGCGGGCTCGGCGGCCGCACCCGTGCGGGCGCCCTCCTCGACCGGGTCGGCGCCGGCCGCCACCAGCTCGGTGAAGCGTCCGCCGAGCGAGGCGCCGAAGCCCTCCGGGTCGCGCGCGGCCAGGGCCGTCCAGTCGTCGGTCCAGGCCAGGTGGGCGATCTGGTGCGCCACCGTCCAGCCCTCGGCGGGCGTCGGGCGGGCCCAGCCCCCGGCGGGCAGTCCGGCGACCAGGTCGTCCAGCACCGCGCTCTCGTCCCGCAGGTCCGCCAGCAGTCCGCCCAGGACGTCGCCCGGGGTGTTCGGGTCGGTCATCGGTTTCCCTCCGGTCGAAGGCGGTTGCCGTCCGGCAGTTGCTACCCGCCGGTAGCGTACGGGCGCACCCTATGCCCGCCCGGCCGCCGGTGTCCGCGACTCCACGAAACACGCATGTCAGGACTCTCGCCACCGGCCCCACCGCGTGTGACAATTCCGCGATGACCAGGGCTGCGGACCCCCACCTTGCGCAACCCGTCGCCGACGCTGCGCGACCCGACGACCCCGAACTGGCCGCGCGCGCCGCCGAGCTGGTGCGGGACGCCGTGCTCGGTGACCTCGCCCGCCGGGTGGTGGCCGAGTGCGGTGTCGACGTCGGCCTGGTCGGCGTGCCCGAGCCGCTGCCCGGCAGCCGCCCCGACAGCGAGGGCATGGTGCTGCGGCACTGGGCCGGCACCCGGGCCGACCTGCTGCACGACGTCCCCGTCCCGGCCGGACTCGGCCTCGGCGGCCGGGCGCTCGCCGAACGCGCGCCGACCTGGGTGCCCGACTACCGTGCGGCGACGACGATTTCGCACCACTACGACGCGGCCGTGGCCGCCGAGGACCTGTACGCGATGCTCACCGTCCCGCTGCTGGACGGCGGCACCGTGCACGGCGTGGTGTACGCCTCGCTGCGCACCGTCGTCCCGTTCGGGGACGTGCGGATCTCCGCGGTCGGCACGCTGGCGAGGGCGGCGGCCCGGGCGCTCGCCGGGGCCGCCGCCTGGAGTCGCGAGCGGCCCCGGAAGGCCGCCCCCGTACCGCCGTTGACCCCGCGCGAGCACGAGGTGCTGCGCTGGGCGGCGACCGGCCGGACCAACCCGGAGATCGCCGCCCGGCTGGGCCTGACCTGCAACACGGTGACGGGCTACCTCAAGTCCGCGATGCACAAGCTCGGCGTCCGCAACCGGACCGAACTCGCCCTCGCGGCGCGGGAGTCGGGGCTCGTCAGTTGACCTGGCGCTCCCGCCCGGTCCAGTACGGCTCGCGCAGCCGGAACTTCTGCAGCTTCCCGGTGGCGGTGCGCGGCAGGGCGTCCCGGAACTCCACCGTGGTGGGCGACTTGTAGCCGGCCAGCCGCTGCTTGCAGTGCGCGATCAACTCGGCCTCGGTGACCGCCTCGTGGCCCTCCCTGAGCACCACCAGCGCCTTCACCGTCTCGCCCCACTTCTCGTGCGGCACGCCGATCACCGCCGTCTCGGCGACCGCCGGGTGGTCGTACAGGCAGTCCTCCACCTCGATCGAGGAGACGTTCTCCCCGCCGCTGATGATGACGTCCTTCTTGCGGTCGGAGATGGTCAGCTGCCCGTCCGTGAGGGTGCCGCCGTCGCCGGTGTGGAACCAGCCGTCCCGCAGTGCCTCGGCCGAGGCCTCCGGCTGCTGCCAGTAGCCGTCCAGGACGGTGTTGGAGCGCACCAGCACCTCCCCGGACGGATCCACCCGCAGCTGGGTGCCGAGCGCCGGGGCGCCCGCCTGCACCAGCTTCTCGGCCCGCTCGGCGGCCGGCAGCGCGTCCCACTCGGCCCGGGTGCGGTTGACCGTGACCGCGGGGGAGGTCTCGGTCAGGCCGTACAACTGCATGAACTCCCAGCCCAGCTGCTCCTCGACCTGCTGCACCACCGAGGTCGGCGGCGGGGCGCCGGCCACGATCATCCGCACCCGGTCCCGGCCGGGCACCGGGCCGTCCAGGTCGGCGGCCGCGTCCAGCACCATCTGGACCACGGCCGGCGCGCCGGACAGGAAGGTCACCCCGTGCCGCTCGACCCGGCGCAGGATCTCCGCGCCGTCCACCTTGCGCAGCACGATGTGCCGGGCGCCCAGGCCGGTGAGCGAGAACGGCAGGCCCCAGCCGTTGGCGTGGAACATCGGCAGGGTGTGCAGGTAGACGTCCCGGTCGTTCGCGCCGTAGTGCAGGCCCATCAGCGTCGCGTTCAGCCAGATGTTGCGGTGGGTGAGCTGAACGCCCTTGGGGCGGGCGGTGGTTCCGCTGGTGTAGTTGATGGTGGCGGTGTCGTTCTCGTCGACCGCGTACCGCCGCGGGGTGCCGTCGAAGTCGTACAGCACGGCGTCGCTGTCCGCGCCCAGCACGAACTTGTGCTTGGCCACCACCCCGTGCAGGGAGTCGGCGACCTCGGGGTCGACCAGCAGCACCGAGGCGCCGCTCTGCTCGACGATGTACGACACCTCCTCGGCCTTCAGCCGGAAGTTCACCGGCACCAGCACCCGGCCGTGCCCGCTCACCCCGAAGAAGGAGGTCAGCAGCCGGGCCGAGTTGTGCGAGACGACCGCGACCCGCTCGCCCGGCCCGACGCCGAGCCGGTCCAGCCCGGCGGCCTGGGCCCGGGCCAGCTCGGCGACCCTGCGGTAGCTCAGCTCGCCCCAGGATTCGGCCGGCTGCACCGGCTCGTCGACGATGCCGACCCGGTCGCCGTAGACCAGCTCGGCCCGGTCGAGGAAGTCCATCACGGAGAGTGGAATCTGCATGCGCCCACTGTCCTCCCCCGTCCGCGCCCTGCACACCCCCGAACGGGGGTGTCACCCGCCGGTGGGCGCCGGGCTGGCGTCAGCGGGCGCCGGGTCGGTGCCCGCGGGCACCGGATCCGCCTCCCCGGCCGCCGTCAGCGCCGCCACCAGCCGGTCGCGGGCCTCCGTCTGGGCGGCGATCCGGCGCTCCAGCACCGCCAGCCGCTCCCGGGCGATCCCCAGCACCCGTGCGGACGGCCGGCCCGCCAGCACGTCCCCGTCCAGGCACCCCAGCAGCGGCCGGAGGTCCTCCAGGGTGAGCCCGGCGGCGACCAGCGCGCGGATGTTGCGCACCCGGACGACCGCCGACCCGCCGTACTCGCGGTAGCCGTTCGGCGCCCGCCCGGACTCGATCAGCCCGGCCTGCTCGTAGTGCCGCAGAGCGCGCGCGGTACTGCCCGTCCGGGCCGCCAGCTCGCCGATCCGCACCGCCACCCGTCCCCTCCCGGTCAGCCCACCAGCGCGCCGCCGTCCACCGAGAACACTACGCCGGTCACGAACGAGGCCTGCGGCGAGGCCAGTTGGGTGATCGCCCAGGCCACCTCCGCCGGGCGGCCGATCCGGCCCAGCGGGGTGTGCTCGATCTGCCACCGCCGGATCGCCGCCCGCTGCTCGGGGCCGTACCCGGAGTGCTCGCCGATCGGTGTGTCGATCGCCCCGGGCGCCACCGCCACCACCCGGACCCCGCGCGGCGCCAGCTCCACCGCCCAGCTGCGGGTGACCGTCTCCAGCGCCGCCTTGCTCGCCGCGTACACCGAGTTGCCCGGCCAGCCCCGCTGCCCGACGGCCGTGCTGACGTTGACCACCACGCCCCGGCTCCGCTCCAGCTCGGGCAGCGCGGCCTGCCCGAGCAGCACCGGGGCGACCAGGTTGGTGGCCAGCAGCGCCTCGACGCCCGCCCGGTCGAAACCGTCGAGGCCCTGCCGGCTCTGCACGATCGCGGCATTGTTGACCAGCACGTCCAGCCGCCCGAACCGCTCCACGGCCACCCGGACGATCTCCTCCGGCGCGTCCGGCCCGGTCACGTCCGCGGTCAGCGGCTCGATCAGCGCCGGGTGCGCGGCCGCCGTCCCGGCCAGCGGTTCGAGCCGCCGTCCCACCGCCAGCACCCGCGCCCCCTCGGCCGCGAAGGCCCGCGCCGTCTCCCGCCCGATCCCCGTCCCGGCCCCGGTGACCACCACGACCCTGCCCCGCGTCCCGCTCTCGTCGTCCATGGCCCCACCCTGCGACCCTGCCGCCAACGTCAGGGTCAAGCGGGAGCCCCGCCCGGCGCTCGCCGAACCCGCCGTACCCGCCGCTCGCCGTACCCGCCGCTCGCCGAACCCGGCGCTCGCCGAACCCGGCGCGAACAGCGGGCCCCGGCCAGCTGTTCGCGCCCCAGCCTGCTAGGAAGGTCGCAACGCACGGTCCAACCACGGGGAGCACACCCATGAACGATCAACGGTCCGGCCCGCTCTACGAGGCCGTCGGCGGCATCGACGCCCTGCGCCGGCTCAGCCGCACCTTCTACCGGGACGTCCTCGCCGACCCCCTGCTCGCCCCGGTCTTCGCCGACTTCACCCCCACCCACATCGAGCGCGTCGCGGTCTGGCTGGCCGAGGTCTTCGGCGGCCCGGCGGGCTACACCGGTGAACTGGGCGGTCACCAGGCGCTGCTCCGCGCCCACCTGGGCCTGGCCATCACCGAGGAGCAGCGGCTGCGCTGGATGGAGCTGATGGCCGAGGCCGTCCGCGCCGAGCTGCCCGAGGACGAGCTGCTGCGCCGCCGGGTGCTGGAGTACTTCGACTGGGGCACCAGGATCGCCGAGGACGTCTCCGCCTCCCCGGTCGGCACCGACCTCGGCGATCCCGGCCCGACCCCGCGCTGGGGCTGGGAGGGCCTCAAGTGACCGTCGCCGCACTGCCGATGGCCGACGGCCTGCTGCTGCGCCCGTTCGAGGACGCCGACGCGCCGGCCCTGATCGAGGCCTACCGGGACGAGACCCTGCGCCGCTTCCTCCGTACCCTGGTGGACGACGCCGACCAGGCCGCGCACTGGCTGCGCGCCCAGGAGGAGGGCCGGGCGGCCGGCACCCGGTACAGCTTCGCCGTCCTGGACGGCGGCGAGCTGGTCGGCAACGTCGCGCTCAAGTACCCCGCCCCCGGCGGGGGGACGGCGGAGGTGGGGTACTGGACGACCGCCCCGGCCCGCGGCCGGGGGGTGGCCCCGCGCGCGGTGGAGGCCCTCACCACCTGGGCCTTCGCCACCTTCGCCGAGGACGGCCTGCGCCGGATCGACCTGCTCCATGCGGGCGACAACCACGCCTCCTGCCGGGTCGCGGAGAAGAGCGGCTACGCCTTCACGGAGATCGTCCCGGCCTTCCCGCCGTACCCGCTGGACGGGCACCGGCACTCCCGGAAAAGGCTGGACGAAATCGAACGGTGCAGGTGAGAGTGGACGCATGGCTTCTCTGGTACGACATGTGACGATCGACTGCGCCGACCCGCACGCCCTGGCCGCCTTCTGGGCCCGGGCGCTGGAGGGCACCCTGGGGGAGGACGACAACCCCGGTGACGACGAGGCGCTGGTGGACTCCGCCGGCGCCTCGCTGCTCTTCATCCGGGTGCCCGAGGGCAAGTCGGTGAAGAACCGGACCCACCTCGACCTCCAGCCGCAGGACCGCGGCCGGGACGAGGAGGTGGAGCGCCTGGTCGCCCTGGGCGCCACCGTGCTGGCCGACCACCGCACCCCGGACGGCAAGGGCTGGGTCACCCTGGCCGACCCCGAGGGCAACGAGTTCTGCGTCGAGCGCAGCCAGGCCGAGCGGGTCGCGACCGGGGCCGCCTGACCGGTCGGGCCGGCCTCACTCCGGCCACTCGCCCACGGCCGCCCGCCAGATCCACGAGGACTCGCGCGGGCGGCCGTTCAGTTCCCCGCGCCCGGTGCACCAGAGCAGGACCTCCGCCGGGTGGGCGGCCGGCTCCTGCGGCGCGTGCGGGAAGAGCCGGTCGAGCACGAGGCGGCACAGCTCGGCGGGCGGCCGCCAGGGCAGGCCGAGGCCGCTGGTGATGTCGTGGGTGTGCAGCAGGGTCTCGGCGACGCCCATGGCGGCGAAGCCGGACGGATCGCAGGGCCCGTGGTGGTAGGCGCGCAGCTCGGGCGGGGCGGCGTCCAGGGCGGTGGCGAGGAGCTGTCCGGCGGCGGTGACCACGGTGAGCACCTGGGCCGGGTCGGCCTCGGGCCGGACGGTGAGGTCCAGCGGCAGGTAGCGGTCCCGGGGGCGGGCGGCGAGCTGGCCGGCGTAGGCGAGCAGGTCGTGGGCGATGTGGGCGGCGGTGTCGCGGCAGCTCCATTCCAGGAGTCCGGCGGGCAGGTCCCAGTCGCGGTCCGCGGTGTGCGGGGCGAGGACCGCCAGTGAGGCTTCCAGGGCGGTTCGTACGGCGTCGCCGTTGCGCATGATCACTCCTTCGACGGAGCGTCACACGATAGGCCGGACGGCGGGGTCGGGGTAGCCCGGGTGCACCGGCGGGCGCCCCGACCGCCGTTCCTCGCGCGGAACCCCGGGAGGTTCCGCACGAGGGGTTCAGCCCAGCTGGATCGAGCGCTTGGCCAGGCCCATCCAGAACCCGTCGATGACGCTGCGCTGGCTGTCCAGGTCGCCCTCGCCGGCGCCGAGGGTGACGAACAGCGGGGCGAAGTGCTCGGTGCGGGGGTGGGCGAGGCGTCCGGCCGGGGCCTTGTGCTCGAAGTCGAGCAGCGCGTCCAGGTCGTGGGCCTCCAGGGCGCGCCGGCCCCAGTCGTCGAACTCGGCCATCACCGAGGTGATCCGGCCGTCGTTGCTGAGCGCCCGGAGGTTGTGGGTGAAGAAGCCGCTGCCGACGATCAGCACGCCCTCGTCGCGGAGCGGGGCGAGCTTGCGGCCGATCTCCATCAGCCGCTGCGGGTCGAGGTGGGCAGCGAGACCTGGAGCACCGGGACGTCGGCGTCCGGGTACATCTCCACCAGCGGGACGTACGCGCCGTGGTCGAGTCCGCGCTCGGGGATGTCCTGGACGGGCGTGCCGGGGGCGCGCAGCAGCTTGCGCACGCGTTCGGCGAGTTCCGGTGCGCCGGGGGCGGCGTACTGGACCCGGTAGTAGTGCTCGGGGAAGCCCCAGAAGTCGTACACCAGCGGGACGGTGGTGACGGCGCCGAGGGCGAGCGGGGCCTCCTCCCAGTGGGCGGAGACCATGAGGACCGCCCTGGGTCGGGGCAGGTCGGCGGACCAGGCGGCCAGTTCGCCCGGCCAGACCGGGTCGTCGGCCAGCGGCGGCGCGCCGTGCGACAGGTACAGGGCGGGCATGCGCTCGGGGGCCGCGGTGCTCATGGCGTCCTCCTCGGGACCGTTCGACAGGGATAGTTCAAATTTGAACCGTCTATGGGATCGACGGTACACCTTCGTTCGAATTTGAACAACAGGAGTAGGCTTCACCCCATGCCCTCACTGAACGAACCCCGCTGGCTGGACCCGGACGAGGCGGCCGCCTGGCGGGGCTTCGTCGTCGCGAGCAACCTGCTGAACCGGCGGCTGGAACGCCAGCTCAAGGAGGACTCCGGGCTCTCCCACCAGCAGTACGAGATCCTGGTGCACCTGTCCGCGGCCCCCGGCGGCTCGCTGCGGATGACCGAACTCGCCGACAAGCTGGTCACCTCCAAGAGCGGCCTGACCTACCAGGTCACCCAGCTGGAGCGGGCCGGCCTGGTCGCCCGCCGCTCCTGTCCCAGCGACGTGCGCGGCGTCATCGCCGAACTGACCGACCAGGGGCGGGAGGCGCTGCGCCAGGCCGCGCCCGGACACGTCGCCCTGGTGCGCGAGCTGCTGATCGACGTGCTCACCCGCGAGCAGCTCGCCGTGCTCGCCGAGGGCCTCGGCACGGTCAGCGCCCGGCTGCGCCTGGAGGACGCCTAGTCTGCTGCGGGCCCCGGCCCCGGCCCTGGCCCCGGCCCCTGCGACCTGCCCCGGCGTCCTGGCCCGGCCTGGTCGGGCGCCGTCGCCCGCTCCAGCAGCAGCTGCCGCTCCCGCTCGTTGCGGGTCAGCCCCGCCGCCCGCTCGAACTCCGCCCGGGCCTCCGCCACCCGCCCCAGCCGGGCCAGCAGATCGCCCCGCACGCTCGGCAGCAGGTGGTAGCCGCGCAGCGCCGGCTCCGCCGCCAGCTCGTCCACCAGCTCCAGTGCCGCGGCCGGGCCCCGGGCCATCGAGACCGCCACCGCCCGGTTCAGCGCCACCACCGGGGACGGCGACAGCGCCAGTAGCCGCTCGTACAGCGCGGCGATGGTCGCCCAGTCGGTGTCCTCGTACCGCCGCGCCTTGGCGTGGCAGGCGGCGATCGCGGCCTGGACCGAGTACGGCCCGGTTCCCGCCCGCCGCAGGGCGTCGAAGCCGCGCCGGATCAGCAGCCCGTCCCAGCGGGCCCGGTTCTGCTCGGCCAGCAGCAGCGGCCGACCGTCCGGGCCCGTCCGGGTGGCCGTGCGCGAGGCCTGGAACTCCAGCAGCGCGGCCAGCCCGTGGGCCTCCGGTTCCGCCGGGATCAGCGCGGCCAGCACCCGAGCCAGCCGCAGCGCGTCCTCGCACAGCTGGGGGCGGATCAGGTCGTCCCCGGCGGTCGCCGAGTAGCCCTCGTTGAAGATCAGGTAGATGACCTCCAGCACCGAGGAGAGCCGCTGCGCCCGGTCCTCCCCGTACGGCACCTCGAACGGCACCCCCGCCTTCGCCAGCGTCCGCTTGGCCCGGACGATCCGCTGCGCCACCGTCGACTCGGGCACCAGGAAGGCGCGGGCGATCTCCGGCGTGGCCAGCCCGCCGAGCAGCCGGAGGGTGAGGGCGATCCGGGACTCCGCCGACAGCGCCGGGTGGCAGGCGGTGAAGATCAGCCGCAGCAGGTCGTCGTCGATGTCCTCCGGCCCGGCCGGCTCCGGGGGCGGCGTGTCCTGCGCCGTCCGTCCCACCTCGGCGAGCTTGCGGGCGTAGACCTCCCGGCGGCGGACCAGGTCGATCGCCCGGTGCCGGGCGGTCGCCGTCAGCCAGGCGCCCGGATTGTCCGGGACACCCTCCTGCGGCCACTGCTCCAGCGCGGCCACCAGTGCGTCCTGCGCCAGTTCCTCGGCGATGCCCACGTCCCGTACGATCCGGGCGACCCCGGCGATGATCCGGGCGGACTCGATCCGGAACGCCGTCTCGACGGCCGCCGCCGTGGTTCCTCGGGTAACAACCCTCTCCGTCACGGCCACCCATCAGAGCAGCCGCCGGAGAGGGGGGCAAGCACGGCCACGACGTCAATTCCGCGGCTCGGGCATCTCGTCGATCTGCCGGACCTCCGCCTCGACCTGCCAGTGCACCGGGTGGGCCCGCAGGAAGCGGCGGGTCCACTCCAGGGCCTCGGCGTGGTCCTTGCACTGGAGGAGGGCGTAGCCGCCGACGACCTCCTTGGTCTCGGTGAACGGCCCGTCGGTGAAGCCGATCTTTCCGCCGGTCCAGGTCAGCCGGGTGCCCTGGGAGCTCGGGGTGAGGCCGGCCGTCTCCAGCATCACGCCGGCCTTGGTGATCTCCTCGAACAGGGCCCCCATCCGCTGCTCGAAGTCCGGGTCCGGCTCCCATCCCTCGCGGGCCTGCTCGTCGATGCGGATCAGCGTCATGAAGCGCGGCATGGTGACTCCTCGGTCGTGCGGGCGGGGTCTCTCCCCGCCTCTCACCCCTGCGTCGAACCGGATGGTGCCAGATCGACACGTCGCGGAGAATCTTTCCGGTTCCTCCCGCTCCGCGACGGCTGCGCCCCGTCCGCCGGGCGCCGCAGTTCGACGGCGGCTGATCGCAGATACCGGCCGCGCAGGGGTTTAGCAATCGCAATTGCGGATGAATGGCGGCATTCGCCCTGGCACTTGCGAATGCCCGAGCGCCCCCTCGGGTAGTCCTCCTCGCGGGCCGCGGCGCCGTGGCCCGCGAGGAGGGAGCACCCATGACCCCGGCGAGACCCACCGTCCGACTCCACGGCCACCTCGACCGCCCCGCCGAGCTGACGGTGGCGCAACTGCGCGCCCTCCCCGCCCGCCGGGTCGAGGTCGGTTTCGACTGCCGGAGCGCGGGCGAACAGCGCCACGGCTACGAGGGCCCGACACTGCTGGACGTGCTGCGCGCCGCCCGCCCGCGGATCGACTTCTCCGGCCGCAAGCAGCGGCTGCGCTTCCTGCTCTCGGTGGCCGGCGCCGACGGCCACCGGGCGGTGGTCTCCTGGGCCGAGATCGACCCGGACTTCGGCGGTCAGCAGATCCTGCTCGCCACCAGCATGGACGGCGCCCCGCTGGACGCGGCCGGCCCGCAGCTCGTCGTCCCCGACGACCGCTGCGGCGCCCGCTACGTCAGCTCCGTCACCGCCGTCTGGCTCGGCCCCCTCGGCGACCCGGCGCCCCCCGCGGCCTGACGCCCGGCCGCCCATCCCACGGGCCCTGCCGCCCCGGCCCGGCGGCCGCACGCCGGAAGGGCCGGACGGCGGTCCGAAAACACTCGCCGGAGCCGGGTTTCCGTGCCAACATGCCCCATATGGGGACGATTCTTCACGGCACCTTGGTCACGCTCCGCCCGGCCACCGGCGAGGACATCCCGGCGTTGGCGGCCATCCGCGGCACGCCCGAGGTGTTCTCCCGCTGGCGGGGCGGCGACGACCTGGCCGGCGAGGTCGCCAACGACCTGGAGTCTCCCGGCACCGAGACCTTCGCGATCGACCTCGGCGGCAAGGTGGTCGGTGCCATCCAGTGGTACGCCAACAACGACGACGAGTACCGGCACGCCGGGATGGACCTCTACCTCGATCCGACGGTGCACGGCCTGGGCCTGGGCACCGACGCCGTGCGCACGATGGCCAGGCACCTGGTGCACGACCACCACTACCACCGGCTGGTGATCGACCCTGCGGAGGACAACCTCGCCGCGATCCGCTGCTACGCCAAGGTCGGCTTCCGCACCGTCGGCACCATGCGCCAGTACGAGCGCGGCCCGGACGGCACCTGGCACGACAACCTGCTGATGGACCTGCTCGCGGACGAACTGCTCGAAGACTGAGCGGCCCCGGATCCTCTCGCCCCGGCGCCCCCGGGCACCCCGGGGGTCAGGCCGCGGCCGGCGGGCAGCCGCAGGAGCGCCGGACCACCAGCTGGGCCGGGAAGGTGCGGGCGCCCCGGGCACGGCGCTCCGGCCCGCCGAGGACGAGTTCCAGCGCGGCGCGGGCCATCTCGTCCTGCGCCGTGGCGACGGTGGTCAGGGCGGGCCCGGCGATCACCGCCTCGGCGATGTCGTCGAAGCCGGCCACCGCGAGGTCCTCCGGCACCCGGATGCCGAGGTCGTCGGCGGCCCGCAGCAGGCCGATCGCCTGGTCGTCCGTCGTGCAGAACACGGCGGACGGCCGGTCGGGCCGGGCGAGCAGGGCGAGCGCCTCGGCGTGCGCCCGGACCCGGTCGAACGGGGCCGGGACGAGCCGCCCCTCGACGGGCAGCCCGGCCTCCTCCAGCGCGGCGGCCCAGCCGGCCGTCCGCCCGGTGACCGGGTCGTGCGGGCTGAGCGCGAGGGTGCCGCCGAAGCAGTGCACCTCGGCGTGGCCGTGCCCGAGCAGGTGGCGGACCACCTCGCGGGCGCCGCCCTGGTCGTCCGCGACCACGGCTACGCCGCCGGTGCTCTCCGCCCGGTGGTGCAGCAGTACGACGGGGGTGCCGTCGGCCACGTCGAAGCCGGTCAGCCCGGGGGTGGCCGGGTCCTGGGTGACCAGGATCAGACCGTCCACCTGCATCCCGAGGAAGGCGCGGATGTAGTGGGCCTCGCGTTCGTCGGCGTAGTCGGAGTTGCCGATCAGCAGCAGCCGGCCGTGCTCGGCGGCGGCCTGCTCGACGGCGTGCGCGAGCCCGGCGAAGAACGGCTGGCGGGCGTCCGGCACGACCATCCCGAGCAGGTCGGTCCGCCGCCGGGCCATCGCCTGGGCGACCCGGTTCGGCCGGTAGCCGAGCTCCTCGACCGCCGCGAGCACGCGCGCCCGGGTCGCCGCCGCCACCGGCCGCGGCCCGTCGTTGATCACATAACTCACGACCGCCGTGGACGTCCCCGCCACCCGCGCCACATCGTCCCGTGTCACCCTCGCCATGACCGTTGAGCCTACACAGCCCCTGCGACCAGCCTGTTTTGCCGAGTCTTCGGCCGGCGCCGGCCGCCCCGATCGGCCCCGTGCGGTTGCGCCCCGGCCGCGGCCGCCCGGAGGGTGGCGGGACAGGCGGCACCCGGAACCGCCACCGCCGACCGTGGGAGCAGGCCGATGAGCGCGCCGCCGCACCGGCGGGCCGTCCGGAGCACGCGCCCGGCAACCCGCCGATCGGTTCGCTGCTGGACTACGCGGCGTTCTTCTGGGCGGAGCTGCTGGTCGCGGTCGGCCTGACCATGGTCGTGGTGCGCGGCGCCCGCGTCGAGGGCGGGCACAAGGACAAGGGCTAGCTAGGCGGCGTCGGGCACGACCACCGTGAGCGAGGTCTCCTGGAGCAGGAAGCCCAGCGACTCGTAGAGCCGGCGGGCCGGGTTGCCCTCGGACACCACGAGGGTCACGTCGGCGAGCCCGCGCGCGGCGGCGTCCCCGACGGTGCGGCGCAGCATGTCGGCGCCGAGACCGCGGTAGCCGCGCTCCGGGTGGCGGAAGACGTCGGCGATCCACGGCCGGCCGTCGCGGTCGGTGAGGATCAGCCCGGCGACCACGCGGTCCTCGGCGTCCACCGCCAGCAGGCTGGACGGCAGCACCGGGCCGATGACCTTCCCTTCGAGCAGCAGGCCGAGCCGCTCGGCCAGCACCTGGGCCTTCTCACCCGGGTAGAAGTCGACGTGGCCGGGGTGGAACGCGCCCCGCCAGGCCTCGTACAGCTCCTCGGGCGCGCGGTCGCAGGGCACCGTCCGCAGGCCCTCGCGCAGCGGCGTCCCGGCCCAGTCGGCGGGCGGGGGATCGGCGCGCAGGTCGCGGCGGAAGGTGTGGGCGTGCCGCAGCACCCGCGCGCCGTGCGTCACCAGCTCCTGCCCGAGCGCGGGAGGGCCGGAGACCACCCAGCCGGGCAGCTCGGCCCGGATGAACCCGGCGGCGTCCACCGATCCGTCCAGGACCTCCAGCAGGTCGGCCCAGGGCCGTCCCTCCCGCTCGTCCAGCAGGTAGCGCAGCACCGGCTCGCCGTCGGCACCGCGCCTGACCACCCAGTCCTCGGCCATGGCCCACCCCACAATCGTGCGATCGTTCGTCGGCGGCCCATGCTCACCGAGGCTCTGCCGTCCGGCAACCGGTTATTTCAGGCCACCACCGCGGCCCGGACGCAGAGCACGTCCGGCAGGTGGGAGAGCAGCAGCGACCAGCTCTCGCCCTCGTCCCGGCTGCCGTACACGTCGCCGGTCCGGTTGCCGAAGTAGATGCCCGCCGGGTCGGCGTCGTCGGTGCGCAGGGCGTCGCGCAGCACGATGCCGTAGTGGTCCTCGCCGGGCAGGCCCTGGGCGAGCTGCTGCCAGCTGGTGCCGCCGTCGGTGGTGCGGAAGACCCGGCAGCGGCGGCCGGGCGGGATGCGGTCGTCCGAGCCGCCGAGCGGGAAGAGGTAGGCGGTGCCGGCCCGGCGCGGGTGGGCGGCCACGGCGAAGCCGAACTCGGCGGGCAGCCCGTCCACGATCGAGTGCCAGCCGGCGCCCCAGTCGTCGCTGCGGTAGACGCCGCCGTGGTTCTGGAGGTAGAGCCGGTCCGGGTGGACGGGGTCCTGGGCGATCTTGTGCACGCACTGGCCGAACTCGGGGTACTGGCCCTCCTCCGGGAGGAACTCGGCGCGCAGGCCGGTGTTGGAGGGCTGCCAGCTGTCGCCGCCGTCCTTGCTGCGGTAGACGCCGCCGCTGGAGACGGCGACCAGCAGCCGCTGCGGGTCGCGCGGGTCGGTCAGGATGGTGTGCAGGCCCTGGCCGCCGTACCCGGCGCCCCACTGCGACCGCTGCGGGTGGTTCCAGAGCGGCTCGACCAGCGCGAAGCTCTCGCCGCCGTCGGTGGAGCGGAACAGCGCGGCCGGTTCGGTGCCCGCGTAGACGACGCCGGGGGCCTCCGCCCCGGCGGGCTGGAGCTGCCAGACCCGGGTGAGCGAGGCGCCGGTGGACTCGGGGAAGCGGATGGCCGGCCGCGGCGGCTCGTACCAGCCGGCGCCGAGGTCGTCGGAGCGCCAGACCGAGGGGCCCCAGTGGCTGCTGTCGGCGCCGACCAGCACTCTGGTCCGGCCGTCGCGGCGGTCGATGGAGACCGAGTAGATCGCGTTCATCGGGAAGTGCGGCCCGCTGAACTCCCACGTCAGCCGGTCGCGGCTGCGGCCGAGAAAGAGGCCCTTCTCGGTTCCGACGGCCAACAGCACCTCGGTCATGCCTCACACCACCTGGTCATGTGCACGGCCCCCCGGGACGGCCCCCGACTGCCAGTGTCCCGCCGACCACCGGCGGCCACCTCTCGCCGCGCCGGTCACCCGGGAGGCCGACACGAACGAGGGCCGTCCGGGGGACGAACGAGGGCCCGCGGGAGCGCCGGCCGCCCGGGTGCCGGCCCGCGGGAGCGCCGCCCGCCCGCCCGCGGGAGCGCCGCCCGCCCGCCCGCGGACCGTGCGTCGCTACCCCCGGCAGTCCTCCAGCAGCCGCAGCCAGACCTCGCTGATCGTCGGGTAGGAGGGCACCGCGTGCCAGAGCCGGTCGATCGGCACCTCGCCGACCACCGCGACGGTGGCCGAGTGCAGCAGTTCGGCCACCCCGGGGCCGACCAGGCAGGCGCCGACGAGCACCTTCCGGTCCAGGTCGAAGACCACCCGGGCCCGGCCGCGGTAGTCGTCGCCGTAGAGCGAGGCCCCGGCGACGGAGCCGATCTCGTGGTCGACGGTCTTCACCCGCAGCCCGGCCGCCTCGGCGGCGGCCCGGGTCAGACCGACGGCGGCGACCTCGGGCTGGGTGAACACCACCTGGGGCGCGCCCGCGAGGTCGGCGGATGCGGCGTGCGCGCCCCAGCGCGAGGTGTCCAGCGGGAGCCCCTGGGCGCGGGCGGCGATCGCCGCGCCGGTGATCCGGGCCTGGTACTTGCCCTGGTGGGTGAGCAGCGCCCGGTGGTTGACGTCCCCGGCGGCGTAGAGCCACTCGCCGTCCACACCGAGCACCGTGCAGCTGTCGTCCACCTCCAGCCAGTCGCCCGGCTTCAGGCCGACCTGCTCCAGCCCGACGTCGGCGGTGCGCGGGGCCCGGCCGGTCGCGTACAGCACCTCGTCGACGGTCAGCGTCCCGCCGCCGTCGAGGGCGAGGGTCACCGGCCCGGAGCCGTCCGCCCGCTCCAGCGCGGTGACCTCGGTGCCGAAGCGGAGGTCCACCCCGGCGCCCCGCAGGCCCTCCGCGACCAGCTCGCCCGCGAACGGCTCCATCCTCGGCAGCAGCCCGTCACCGCGCACCAGCAGCGTCACCTCGGAGCCGAGCGCCCGCCAGGCGGCGGCCATCTCCACCCCGACCACCCCGCCGCCGACCACGGCGAGCCGCCCGGGGACGGTCTGCGAGCCGGTGGCCTCCCGGTTGGTCCACGGGTGGGCCTCGGCGAGCCCCGGCACGTGCGCGGGCAGCACCGGGCGGCTGCCGGTGCACACCACGACGGCGTGCCGGGCGGTGAGCACCCGCTCGCTGCCGTCCTCGGCCTCCACCGTCACCGTCCGCTCCCCGGCCAGCCGGCCGTGGCCGCGGACCAGCTCGATGCCGGTGTCCCGCAGCCACCGCACCTGGCCGTCGTCCTTCCAGTCGGAGGCGAAGGAGTTCCGCCGGGCCAGCACCGCGGCCGGGTCCAGCCGCCGGCCGTCGACCGCCTCCCGGGAGCCGGCCACCGCGCGGGCGTCGGCCAGCGCGGCCACCGGCCGCAGCAGCGCCTTGCTGGGCATGCAGGCCCAGTACGAGCACTCGCCGCCGACCAGCTCGGCCTCCACGATCACGGTGCTCAGCCCGGCGGCGACCGTCCGGTCGGCCACGTTCTCGCCGGTCGGGCCGGCCCCCAGGACGATGACGTCGTACTCCTCGGCGGTGCTGGTCATGCCCTGTCCTCCGTCGTCTCGATGGCCACCCCGGCCCGCACAGCGGGGATGACGGGCGGGTGCTCGCTCCTCGCTCGGGTACGGCGTGGGCCCCATCCTGCCGCTCCGGGCGCGGTTGCGCGACGGTCGGACACGCCGAGGGCGCCGTGGGGCACACCGTTGGGCGCGGACGGGACAGCCCGTCGGCCCGGCGCCGGACGGAACGGGCCGGGCCGACGGGCTCAGAGCGCGGCCAGCTCCGCCAGCAGGGCCGCCGTGTCGGCCGGACGGGAGAACATCGGCCAGTGCCCGGTGGGCAGTTCGCGCAGCTCCCAGTTCGGCCCGGACATCCCGGCGAAGTACGGGTGCCCGGCGGCGATCAGCTCGCGCACCTGGGAGAGCGGGAAGGAGCAGGAGACCAGCGCCTGCGGCAGCGCGGCCCCGGCGCCGGTCAGCCGCAGCCGGTCCCGGAACGCCCCGGCCGGCTGCGCGGTGGCCCGGGAGCGGATGCGCGCGAGGGCGGCCCCGTCCAGCCCCGCCACGCTGGCGCCGTGCTCGGCCAGGTACTCCCAGGACGGCATCGGGAGACGGCCGTCGATCAGCGAGGCCTCGGCCGTCCGCCGGTAGTCGGGCTCCCAGAGGTCCTGGACCGCGGAGCCGTCGATCAGCGGGCCGCTGTCCAGGTAGACCACCCGGCGGATCCGCTCCGGCATCCGGTCCGCGAGCCCGCCGACCGGGGCGCAGGCGCCGCTGTGCGCGACCAGGACGACGTCCGACAGGTCCTCCCGGACCAGCAGTGCGGCGAGGTCGGCGATGTGGTCCTCCAGCCCGAACTCGCCCGTCTCGACGGCGCGTTCGGCCACCCCGGGCAGGCTGACGGCGTACACGCGGTGCCCGGCCGCGCGCAGCGGCTCGGCCACCTCGTCCCAGGCCCAGGCGCCGATCCAGAATCCGGGGACCAGTACGAACGTGCTCATGGGGATCACTCCTTCGTCGGTGGGGATGCCGGGGGAGGCCTCGACGGGCCGGAGGCGTCGAGGGGCCCGTGGGAGGGCTTCGCCCCGCTGGGGCCTCCTCCACCGCCGACTCTAGGATCGGATCCGGACAGAAGTCGCCCGCATTTCCTCCGCGTCGTCCCCGCGCGTCCGGAGGGTGTCCGGACGGCGTCCGGAAGGGGCCGGCGGAAGAGCCGTCCGCAAGGGCGGCACGGAGGCGGCGCGGAGCCGGTTCGGAGCCGGCGGGAGACGACGAGGAGACGGGAGGAACGCACGGTGGAGCACCCGGTCAGCCGTGTCCTCGCCCTGCTGGAACTGCTCCAGGACCGCCCCGGCCTGACCGGCGCCGAACTGGCCGCCCGGCTCGACGTGGACGAGCGCACCGTCCGCCGCTACGTTTCCCGGCTGGCCGAGCTCGGCATCCCCGTCCAGGCCGACCGGGGCCGCTACGGGGGCTACCGCCTGCGGCCCGGCTACCGGCTGCCGCCGCTGATGCTCAACCCGGAGGAGGCCGTCTCCGTCGTGCTCGGCCTGCTGGCCGGCCGCAGCTCCGGCCTGTCGGTGGGGGAGGAGGCCACCGGGACCGCCCTCGCCAAGATCCAGCGGGTGCTCCCGCCCTCGCTGCGCGACCGGGTCTCCGCCGTCGAGCAGACCCTGGGCCTCACCGCCGTCCCGGCCACCGGCCCGGGCCCGGCCGCCGCAGCGCTGTTCACCCTGGCCGAGGCGGCCCGCCGGCGGCGCCGGGTGCGGCTCGCCTACCGGGACCGCGAGGACCGGCCCAGTGAGCGCGAGTTCGACCCGTACGGGCTGGTCTTCCACTCCGGGCGCTGGTACACCACCGGCCTCGACCACCGGAGCGGCGAGCCGCGCACCTTCCGGCTGGACCGGATCACCCGGGTCGAGCAGGGCGAGGCGGGCTTCGAGCCGCCCGAGGACTTCGACCCGGTCCAGCAGGTGGTGGAGTCACTGGCCGGTGCGCCCTGGCGGCACCGGGTGGAGGTGGAGCTGGCGGTCGGCCTCGCCGAGGCCCGCCGCCGGCTTCCGCCCGCCGTCGGCACGCTCACCGAACTCGCCGAGGACCGCGTGCTGCTGCGGGCCCGGGCGCAGAACCTCGACGGCGTCGCGGTGCTGCTGGCCGGCCTGGGGTGGCCGTTCACCGTCCGGGAGCCCGCCGCGCTGCGCGCCGAGGTGCGGGCGCTCGCGGCCCGGCTCGCCGCCTGGGGCGCCGAACCGGCCTGAGCGGCCGCGGCCGGGTAGGGCGAGGGCCCCGGGAGACGGTGCTCCCCGGGCCCTCGGGCGTCCGGACCGGGCCCGGCCGCGTCCGGATCAGGCCTGGCCGCCGGCCGCCCGCTCCTCGGCGACCTTGCGCTTCACATCGGCCATGTCCAGGTTGCGGGCCTGGTTGATCAGGTCCTCGAACACCGTCTCCGGCAGGGCGCCGGGCTGCGAGAAGACGAGTACGCCCTCGCGGACGATCGCCAGCGTCGGGATCGACTGGACCTCGAACGCGGCGGCCAGCTCGTGCTGCGCCTCGGTGTCCACCTTGGCGAAGACCAGGTCGGGGTGGCGCTCGGCCGCCTTCTCGAACACCGGGGCGAACTGGCGGCACGGCCCGCACCACCCGGCCCAGAAGTCGATGAAGACGAAGTCCTTGCCCTCCGGGCCCGGGACGATGTCGTCGAAGTTCTCCTTGGTCAGCTCGACCGTGCTGCTCATCTCGTGATTCCTTCCCTTCCGGAGGTGGCGGCTCAGACCGTCGCCCGGCACAACGGTGCCGGTCGGCGGCGTATTCCGGGGGAGTCGCGGGGGCTCGGGGAACTCCCGGCGCCGGGGTTGAGCACTCGGCGGCCACCACCCGTACAGAAGGGTGTCCGGTCCGTCCCGACCCCTTCCCCCGCGGGAGGCACCCCATGCCCACCACACTCCGCACCCGCCGGACCCTGGCCCTGACCGCCTCCGGCATCGCGGCCGCCGCCCTGATCGCCGGCTGCGGGTCGTCCGGCGGCTCGTCGCACCCGTCGAGC
This sequence comes from Kitasatospora sp. NPDC127116, assembly GCF_042677365.1. Taxonomy (NCBI): domain Bacteria; kingdom Bacillati; phylum Actinomycetota; class Actinomycetes; order Kitasatosporales; family Streptomycetaceae; genus Kitasatospora; species Kitasatospora sp. NPDC127116. The sequence continues at coordinate 35,227 of NZ_JBHXTL010000011.1, read as the reverse complement.
AGCCCGAGCGCCCCGGCGAGCGTCACCGTGCGGACCGCCCAGGACCCGAAGCTGGGCACGATCGTCACCGACAGCGCCGGCTTCACGCTCTACCGCTTCGACCAGGACCGGAACAGCCCGCCGGAGTCCTCCTGCAACGGCAGCTGCGCCGTCATCTGGCCGCCCGAGCACGCCAACGGCAACGTCACGGTGAAGGGCATCGACAGCAAGCTGGTCGGCACGGTCACCCGCGCCGACGGCACCGAGCAGGTCACCCTGAACGGCTGGCCGGCCTACCGCTACTCGCCGGACACCAAGCCCGGCGACACCAAGGGCCAGGGCGTCGGCGGCACCTGGTTCGCGCTGACCCCGAGCGGCGGCAGGGCGGGCACCGCGGCCGGTTCCCCGCAGATGCCCGCCACCCCGGCGCCCAGCACGCCGGCGCCCAGCAACCCGATGCCCAGCACCCCGGGCTACTGACCGGTCCCGACCGCCCTCGACCGGGAGGCCCGGGTGCGCAACGATGAAGTGGTGACCGAGGAGCACCCCGTCGGACGCGCCGGCGGCCGCGGTACGGGGGCGCCGGACGAGGAGCTGATGCGCGCCCTCTACCGGGAGCACGCCGGTCCGCTGTTCGGGTTCGTGCTCCACCTGGTCGCCGGGGACCGGCAGCGGGCCGAGGACGTGGTGCAGGAGACGCTGGTCCGTGCCTGGCGCAACATCCACCGGCTCGACCCGGAGGCCGGCTCGCTGCGGCCCTGGCTGGTCACGGTCGCCCGGCGGATCGTGATCGACGGTCACCGCAGCGCCATGGCCCGGCCGCGGGAGGTGGACGCCGCGGTGCTGGAGCAGCTGCCCGCCGAGGACGAGACCGACCGGGCCCTGCGGATGATGACCGTCGCGGACGCACTGGCCGACCTCTCGCCCGCGCACCGGGAGATCATCGTCGAGACCTACCTGAAGGGCCGTACGGCCGTCGAGGCGGCCGCCGAACTCGGCATCCCGGCCGGGACGGTGCGCTCGCGGGTGTTCTACGCGCTGCGCTCGCTCAGGCTCGCGCTGGAGGAACGGGGAGTGACATCGTGACCGGACACCCCGACCCGGACCCCGACCGGACGCCCGGCGGCGGCCCGGAGCACGCGGACGTCGGCGCGTACGTCCTCGGCCTGCTGGAGCCCGCCGAGCGCACCGCCTTCGAACGGCACCTCGCCGACTGCCCGCAGTGCGCCGAACAGGTGGCCGAACTCGGCCCCGTGGAACCGCTGTTGGCCGAGTACTCGGCCACCGTGCGGGCGGCCGGAACGGACCCGGCCGGCCCCGCCCCGCAACCGGGCCCGCAGCTGCTGGACCGCCTGGTCGCCGAGGTCGGCGCCACCCGGCGGCGGGGCCGGACCCGGCGACTGGTGCTGGCCCTGGCCGCGACCGCGATGGTCGCGGCCGGCCCCGCCGTCACCGCCGCGGTGCTCACCGCCGAGCACGCGCCCGCCGTGGTCGCGGTGGCCGAGCAGTTCAGCGCCACCGACCCGAGTACCGGCGCGCACGCCACCGTCGGCCTGGACGGCGCCACCTGGGGCACCCGGGTGAGCCTGCAACTCTCCGGCGTCCAAGGCCCGTTGACGTGCCGGCTGGTCGCTGTCTCGCGCACCGGCGAGCAGCAGACGGTCACCAGCTGGTCCGTCCCCGCGAGCGGCTACGGGGGCGGGGACGGCACCGTGCGCACCACCGGCGGGGCGGCCCTCCAGCCCGGGGACATCGACCACTTCGAGGTCCGGGTCCAGGACAGCGGCGCGCTACTGGTCGCGGTCCCGGCGCACCACACCTGACTCCAGGTCGACCGTGTACGACTCCAGCCGCTCCACCCGGGCCGTGCCCCGCACGCCCGGCCAGTGCGGGCTCGGCTCGCCGGTGCCGGTCATGTGCTCCCGCCGCCAGGTCCGGCTCCAGCCGACCCGCAGCGAGGGCTCGAAGCTGTGCCACCGCTCGCAGCCGCAGGGGGTCAGCACCCGGGCGCAGCCGCGGCAGAGTTCGGCGCGGCCGTGCCCGGTCGGGATCCCCACCGGCGGGCCCTGCTCCCCGCAGGCCGGACAGCCGGGCAGTTCGACGCCGTCCAGCAGCGCGTGCTGCCGCCGGACGTAGTCGGGCAGCCGCAGCGGCGGGTGCAGGAACGGGTCGTGCTCCCAGGCCGCGTTCGGCGATCCCCACCAGCGTTGGTGCCACCACGCCGTCTCCGGCGCCCGCCGCCGCCCGGCCCGCTTCTGCACCCGGCGCCGCGCCGCGTACTCCTCGGCCCGGGCCCGCCACAGCTCGCGCGCCTCGTGCAGCTCGTCCACCGCGCGGACCAGCGACTCCGGGTCGGCCTCCAGGAAGCGCGGCATCCGGGCGCTGACGGTGAGGTGGTGGTACGTCGCCCGCAGGCCGTACGGCGCGAAGCGGGTCAGACAGGTGCGCAGCGCGCTGTGCCGCCGGTACGGCGGGAGCGCGGCGTCGTGCACCCGGGCCCGGTGGGTGTGGAAGCTGGTCATGACGGAAGCTCCGGGGCCGGCTCCGGGGCCGGTTCCAGGTCCAGTGCCCGGGCGAGCGCGGCGGTGACGGCGGCGGCGTGCTCGGGCAGCTGCTGCCCGGCCCAGCGCGCGGCCAGGGCGAGGAAGTCCCGCAGGTCCCGCTCGACTCCGGCGAGCAGCCGGCGCAGTTCGTCCACCGGCAGCTCGATCACCGGGCCCTCGCCGTTCTCGGCGTTCTCGGCGTTCCGGGTCAGCCGGACGACCCGGCCGACGCACTCGGCCCGGGCGTCGGGGTCGTGCCCGAACCAGGCCGTGCCGGAGCCGTCCGTGACGTTCAGCCACTCGCGCCAGTCCTCCAGGCCGTTGCAGCAGCCCGGTTCGAAGACGGCGCCGGTGGCGGAGTCGGTCACCACCAGGCCGCCGGGGGCGTACGGGTGCGACTCGGTGAGCAGCCCGTGCAGGAAGCCGCCCAGCGGGTCCGCCGGGCGCGGCCCGCGCTCCTCGGCCGGCTCGGACTCGGGCTCGACGTCGTTGCAGTCGGCCAGCAGCCACACCGCCGTACCGACCTCGGCCGCCGTGAGCCGCCCGTTCAGCGTGAGGCTCCCGTACGGCTCATGGCTGCCCGTCGGCCAGAGCGCGAAGCCGTCGGGGGCGAAGATCTCCAGGACCGGTCGTATCGACATCATCCGCCGATCATCCCGAACGGACCACCGCCCCGACGAGCGGATTTACCTGCGGGCCGCCCGCCGTCGGGCCGGCCCGCGCCGTGCTCCGGGTCGGTGGGCGTGCGCAGTGGTGGGTGAAGGCGCGTCGGGTGAGCGGGGGCGGCCGGTGCTCAGCCGGCCCGGGCCGCGATCCGGGCCAGGACGCGGCCGCAGTGGCGGGCGAAGGCGCGTTGGGCGAGGGGGAGCAGGGGGCCGGCGAGCCGGGCGTACCGGGCGACCGGTCGGCTGAAGGCGGTGACGGAGAACCGGACCCCGCCGTCCGGGGTCAGCTCGACCAGGAAGGTCTCCTCGCCCCGGGCCAGGTGCCCGGTCCTGGTCCCGTAGGTGAAGCCGTACCGGTCCGGGCCGTCGACCGCGGCCAGCACCCGGTTGGGGGCGCCGGCCCGCAGCGGGCCGAGGCCGATGGCGCACCGCACGGCGACGCCGGGGGCGGCCCGGTCGGCCGCCGCGTCGATCCGGACGCCCGCGAGCCGGTGCATCCGCCAGTCGAGCAGGGCGGCGCCGGCGGCCTCCAGCGCGGGGCGGCCGTGGCCGATGAGGGCGCTGTGCCGCAGGTGGTTGTAGCCGGCGGGCAGCTCGCCGGTGCGGCTGGCGCCCTGCTCGGGGTAGCTGTAGTCGTTCATCGAGCGGTCTCCGTGACGGCGGTCCCGGCCGCTGCGGCCCGGTCCATGGCGGTCCGTTCCGCGGCAGTGCGGTCCATGGCGGTGCGGCCCGCGGCGGTCCGATCGGCCGCGATCCGGCGCCAGGCGAGCAGGGCGCAGAGCGCGAAGCCGAGCGCGTTTCCGACGCCGTGGGTGGCGGCCATCCAGGTCAGGGTCGGGTGGGGGAGTCCGGCCGCCCGGCCGAGTGCCCACCAGAGGGCGAGCAGCATGGTGAGCGCGAGGACGGCCGAGGAGGCGGCGAGCAGCCGGGCGGTGACGGGATCGCCGCTGCGGGGCCGCAGTTCGCGCCAGGTGACCAGGCCGACCAGCCACATTCCGGTGGTCAGTACGGCGGCCCCGGCGAACTGCCACCAGTTGCCGAGGAAGTATCCGGCCAGCACCAGCAGGGTGCCCGCCGGGACGCTGAGCGCCGCGCAGCGGGCCGCGGCCGAGCCCGGGCGGGCGGCGCGGCAGACCAGTCCGGCGACCAGGGCGGCGGTGAACCCGGCGTAGTGGAAGTGCGGCACGGTGAGCGCCAGGATGTGCGGTTCGAAGCCGAACAGCGGGTACCCGGAGCGTTCGGCGACGAGGGCGACCCCGGCCACCGAGGGTGCGGCGAGCGCGGTGAGCACCGCGATCTCGGCGGGCGCGAGCGAGCGGGTGCGGGCCAGCCGCAGCGGCGCGTGCAGGGCGACGGCCAGGGTGCCGAGCGCGTAGAGCAGGGCGCAGCCGGTGGCCGGACCGCCGCGGGGCAGCCAGAGCGAGAGCGCGCCGGGTACGGCGGCGAGCGGCCAGAGCCGGCGGATCCGGGTGAGCCCGGGCTCGTCGACGAGGGCGAGGCCGAGCGGGACGACGGCGCCCATGCCGAGCAGGATCAGCAGGTCGACCAGCTCCGTGGTGCCCTTTCCCATCGCGGGCACACCCCCTTGAACGCGTTCAAATGACTTGCCCCGCCGACTCTACGCGGTCGAGTTGAACGCGTTCAACTCGACTCCGGATGTCGCCCCCGTCGGGCTGGCCTGGTGTTCACGGTGGGTGCGGCGCACTCTGGAGGAGTAACCGATGGAGGTGATCCGCCATGCAGACTCTGGTCGGTTGGCACATCGAGATGGAGTTCCGCGAAGAGGGGCCGCGGACCAGCGCCGCCGCACTGCTGCGGCTCGGCGACGGGAGCGAACTGCGCGCCCACGGCTACAGCAGCCGCCACCCCTCCGACCCGGAACAGCTGAGGGTCGGTGAGGAGATCGCGGGGGCCCGCGCGCTCAACGAGCTCGCCTCGCAGCTGCTCACCAAGGCCCACGGCGAGATCCAGGAGGTCAGCCCGGTCCCGACGCACCCGCTGTCCTGACTTCCGGCCCGCAGGCCCCGGCTCGCAGGCCCCGGGCCCGTCCCGGCGTCCCCCGACGCCCTGCCTACCGCCGTGACCTCCCACCCGCCGTCGTGAACGGCTTCGGAAGCGCCGAGCGCCGGGGCCGCCCCTTTCCGGGGCCCCGGCACTCGATGGGGATCGGCGGCCCGTCGGTCGACGCGGTCCGTCAGTTGACGCAGTAGCCGCTCGGCGGCTGCCAGTCCGGACCGACCAGCCGCTGTTCCAGTTCGTTCAGCGTGATCCGGATGCCGACCGTCCCGGCCAGCCCCACCCGGAACCGGCTGCGGGCCAGCACGACCAGCGCCGTCAGGCCGTACTTGTTGATCAGCGAGGTGCGGTAGCGGGCGGTGTCGTCGGCGTCGCAGAGCCGCGCCCGGGCGGGGACCGGGCGGCCGGTGGGGCGCCCGTGGGCGTCGCAGGGGCCGATCAGCACCCGGGGGTGGCGGCGGATCCGGTCGGCCTCGCCGGAGTGGGCCGGGGCCCAGACCCCGAGGGCCGTGCCGTCGGGCACCACCCAGAGCTGCGATTCCATCCGGCTGCCGTCCTCGTCGAAGGTGGTGAGCAGGAGGTACTTGCTGTCGGCGAGCCGGTCGGTTCGGTGGTGCACCTGTCCTCCCTGTGCCATCGGGGGTGCGGGTCAGTGCCCGTGGCCCTCGGTGATCTCGCGGAACTCCTCGGCGGTGGGCTTGGGGATCCGGCTGCCCTCGCCGTGGAACCCGCGGGAGAGCCGGGTCCGGGTGCGGGTGAGCACACCGGCCGGGCGGGCCACTCCATTCTCGTCCACCGGGGCGGGCGGTTCGAGGGGGCGGGGCTGTTCGTGCGCCGTGAGCCGGTGCAGTTCCCGCGGCGAGAGCCGGGCGTGCACCTCGGTGAACTCGCCGTGCGGCAGGCGCTTGACGACGCCGGTCTCGCGCCCGTGCAGCACCTTGTCGCGGTCCCGGCGCTGGAGGCCCAGGCACCAGCGCTTGGTGATGACGAAGACGGCGACCGGGACGGCGAAGAAGCCGACGCGGGCGGCGTAGGTGATGGAGTTGAGCGACACGTGCAGGTGGGTGGCGATCAGGTCGTTGCCGCCGGCCACCAGCGCCACCAGGTAGAGGCTGATCCAGGCGGCGCCGAGCGCGGTGCGGACGGGCGCGTTGCGCGGCCGGTCGAGCAGGTGGTGCTCCCGCTCGTCGTCGGTCACCCAGCCCTCCAGGAACGGGTAGGCGGCGATGGCGCCCAGGACCAGCGGGAACAGCGCGAACGGGATGAGCACCCCGAGGTTGAGGGTGTGCCCCCACAGCCCGACCTCCCAGCCGGGCATGATCCGGATCAGGCCTTCGGCGAAGCCCATGTACCAGTCGGGCTGGGCGTCGGTGGAGACCTGGTCCGGCCGGTACGGGCCGTACGCCCAGATCGGGTTGACGGTCGCGATCGCGGCCACCAGCGCGATGATGCCGAAGACCAGGAAGAAGAAGCCACCGGCCTTGGCCAGGTAGACCGGCATCAGCGGCATGCCGACGACGTTCTTCTCGGTCCTGCCGGGGCCCGCCCACTGGGTGTGCTTGTGGTAGAAGACCAGGATCAGGTGCGCCACCAGCAGGCCGAGCATGATGCCCGGGACCAGCAGCACGTGGATCGTGAAGAAGCGCGGCACGATGTCGTGGCCGGGGAACTCGCCCCCGAACAGGAACATCTGGATGTACGTGCCGACCAGCGGGACGGCGAGGATCGAGCCCTCGATGAACCGGATGCCGGTGCCGGAGAGCAGGTCGTCCGGGAGCGAGTAGCCGAAGAAGCCGTCCAGCATGCCGAGGAAGAGCAGCAGGAAGCCGAAGACCCAGTTGATCTCGCGCGGCTTGCGGAACGCGCCGGTGAAGAACACCCGCATCATGTGGACGAACATGGCGGCGACGAAGACGATCGCCGCCCAGTGGTGGATCTGGCGGATCAGCAGTCCGCCGCGGACCTCGAAGCTGATGTCCACCGTGGAGGCGTAGGCCTCCGACATCGGGACGCCCTTGAGCGGGACGTACGAGCCCGCGTAGACCACCTCGCCCATGCTGGGCTTGAAGAACAGCGTCAGCCAGACACCGGTCAGGATGATGATCAGGAAGGTGTAGAGGCAGATCTCGCCCAGCATGAAGGACCAGTGGTCCGGGAAGATCTTCCGCAGGTTCGCCCTGGCCAGGGTGTGGATCCCCAGCCGGCCGTCCGCCCAGTCGGCGGCCCGCTGCCCCCGCCCAGGGCTCTGATTCCGGGTCATGTGCACGCACCTCGGTCCGAAGGAAACGGGGAGGAGTCCCCGATTCGCACTGGGGGCCACCATAATCGGGGAGTGATCCCCACTTCCACCCCGGGGGTCCTTGGCGGCTCCCCGGAGCCCTTCGGGGCTTCGGCCCCCCCGGTCACCCGGCTCCGCGGCCCCCGGTCACCCGGCCCTCCGGCCACCTGGCTCCGCGGCCCCGAACGGCGAGCGGCCCGCCCGGTGTCCTGGAGGACACCGGACGGGCCGCGTACGCACCCGAGCAAACCCCCGGCCGTCAGTGCACCAGCACCGGCACCTCGTTCTCCTTCGCCGCGCCCGTGTCCGAGCCCGCCGCGGCACCCGGCCGGCCGGCGTTGACGAAGGTGAAGGCGACCGCGGCGGCCGCCACCAGGATCCCGAAGGACACCCAGATCGCGGTCGAGAAGCCGTGCACCATGCCCTGGAACTGGAACGCCTTGGCGGCCTCCGGCGAGGTGGCCGCCGCGGTGGCGTGCGCGGCGAGCCACCCGGTGGTCGCGCTGGCCGCGATGGTGTTCAGCAGCGCGGTGCCGATGGCGCCGCCGACCTGCTGCGAGGTGTTGACCATGGCCGAGGCCACGCCCGCGTCGCGCGGCTGGACGCCGTGGGTGGCGAGGCTCATGGCCGGCATGAACGCGGTGCCCATGCCGAGGCCCATCAGGACCAGGCCGGGCAGGATCAGCGCCGGGTACGAGGTGTCCACGCCGATGTGGGCCAGCAGGAACATGCCGACCGAGGCGACCAGGAAGCCGGGCGCCATCAGGTAGCGCGCGGGGACCCTGGTCATCAGCCGGGCGCCGATCTGGGTCGAGCCGGTGATCATGCCCGCCACCATCGGCAGGAAGGCGACGCCGGTCAGAACCGGGCTGTAGCCGAGCACGATCTGCAGGTAGTAGGTCAGGAAGAGGAACAGACCGAACATGCCGATCACGGCCATGCCCAGCGACAGGTACACCCCGCCGCGGTTGCGGTCGAGCACCACGCGCAGCGGCAGCAGCGGGGCCTTGACCCGGCGCTCCACCAGCACGAAGGCGGTCAGCAGCACGGCGGCCGCGATGAACAGCCCGATGGTGCTGCCGGACGACCAGCCGTCGGACTCGGCGCGGGTGAAGCCGTAGACCAGCGCGACCAGACCGGTGGTCACCAGCAGCACGCCGGGGACGTCCAGCCGGTTGCGGTTGCGGCCCTCGGCGGGCTCGCGGATCACCAGCACGGCGCCCGCGGCGGCCACGATGGCGAACGGGATGTTGACGAAGAAGGTCCAGCGCCAGTTCATGTACTCGGTGAGCAGGCCGCCGAGGATCAGACCGATGGCGCCGCCGCCACCGGCGATCGCGCCGTAGATGCCGAAGGCCTTGGCGCGCTCACGCGCCTCGGTGAAGCTCACCGCGAGCAGCGACAGCGCGGCCGGCGCGAGCAGCGCGCCGAACACGCCCTGGAGCGCGCGGGCGCCGAGCAGCATCGCGGTGTTGGCCGCGGCGCCGCCGAGCGCGGAGGCGAGGGCGAAGCCGGTCAGGCCGACGATGAAGGTCCGCTTGCGGCCCCAGAGGTCCGCGATCCGGCCGCCGAACAGCAGCAGGCCGCCGAAGGCCAGCGCGTAGGCGGTGATCACCCACTGGCGGTTTCCGTCGGAGATGCCCAGGTCGCGCTGCGCGGACGGCAGGGCGATGTTCACGATGGTGGCGTCGAGGACGACCATCAGCTGGGCGAGCCCGATGAATATCAGGGCCTTCCAGCGCCGGGGATCGGGCAGCGTCGCCGGTCGGGCGTCGGTTTGAGGCATGGGGGTACTCACTTCACGGTGCGTGTGGTGTGCGTGAACGGTCGAATGCCGTACGGGAACGGCGGGTTGCCGCACGGGGAAGGTGCGGTGAAAGGGTGTGCCGGGGCGCGACAGGGCGCCGTCGGGCGGTCGGTACTGGTGGTCGGGTCAGTTCTGGGGCTGGAAGTCCTCGAAGGTCGCGGCCCGGCCGGGCAGCACCGAAGCGGCCGGCGCGCGCAGACCGTCCAGGAAGATCTGCAGGTGCCGGTGGACGAAGTCGTCGAGCAGTCGGCAGGCGGTGTTCGGCAGTGGCCGGGTCAGCTGGCTCATCGCGATGAACAGGTCACCGTGGTCGACGTCCGACCGTAGCTCGCCCGCGGCCCGGGCGCGCTCCATCAGCCCGCCCACGGCGGCCTGCAGGCGCTCCCGGATCTCGGTCAACTCCGGGTCGAACGGGTCGACATGGTTGCTGAACAGGGTGCAGAGACCGCCGACCTTCTCCCCGACGGACGCGTGCGCGAACCGCTGGAGGGCGTCGAACGGGCCGCCGCCGTCAGGAGCGTCCGCCTCGGCCGTCGCCGTCTCGGCGAGGGCCAGGATGCGGTTCTTGACGAGCACCGCCACCTCGTGGATCAGCGCCACCCGGTCCGGGAAGTTCCGGTACAGCGTGGCATTGCCGACCCCCGCCCGCTTCGCGATCTCGTCCAGCGGTGCGTCCGCACCGTGCTCGACGAACGCGTCCCGGGCCGCCAGCACGATCCGCTCCCGGTTCCGGCTCGCGTCCGCACGCAACTTCGGCGTACGCGCGCTCCCGGCGGGACGGACCGACTCGGCGGTGGTGGTCACGACGACTGCTCCTCATCAGGATACCGGGGAAATTCTCCCCGCTTCTTCCAACGTACTCGCAAACGGGGAATCCGTCCCCGGAATTTCCGCCCCCCATGTGACCTGCGTCATACGAGGGGCGCCTCGGCCGGCTGGGCCGTGATCGGAGCCGAGCGGCCCGTAACCACCCGCCGGGGACCTCGTTGCCCCGGATGGTGTCCAGGAGGAGGGGCCCGTGGCTGCGATCTCCGAGCGCCCGCAGATTCTGCCCGAGCAGTTCGAGGAGTTCGCCCGTCACCTGGGTCGGACGGTCGAGGGCATCCAGTTGGAGCTCATCAACGGGAAGTTGGGGATCAAACCCGCGCCGGACGGCGACCGCGGCCGCATCATCCAGTGGCTTCTGCGGATCTGCATCCAGGCCCGGCCGGAGCTCTATCTGCATGATCAAGGCCTGAGGCTCGACGGCTACCGGGACGGGCGTGCTCGCCCCGACGGCACGCTCGCCGACGCCGACGCATTCGTCGGGTACGGGGACTGGGCGCCGACCGGCGCAGTCCTGATGGTCGCGGAGGTCACCTCCTACGACTCCGACGCCGACCGTCGTGCTCGCGTGGAGAAGCCCCGGGCCTATGCCGAGGCCGGCATTCCGGTCTACCTCCTGATCGACCGGGACTCCGCCGAGGTCGTCGTCCACAGCCGGTCCGACGGCGTCCGCTACGAGACGGTCCACACCCTCCCCTTCGGCAAGGCCGTCCAGCTGCCCGACCCGGTGGGCATCTCCCTGGACACCGAGCCCCTCAAGAACTGGGTGCGCTGATCCCGGGCATGGCGTCCCCGGGGCGGTGCGGGTGGCGGCCTAGGCTGTGGGCGTCCCGGGCGGCCGGTGGGTCGTCGGAGCCGGGAGGGGCCCGGCGGTCGGGTGGGCAGAGGAGGTTCGCGATGGGCAGCGGTGAGACGGCCGCCAGGGTGCGCTGTGTGGCGGCCGTACCGTGCTGGGTGAGCCTGATGGCCCGGGACCTGGACGACGCCGAGGAGTTCTACGGGCCCCTGCTCGGCTGGGAGTTCGAGCCCGGGCCGGACCGCTTCGGTCCGTACGTGCACGCGGTGACCGGCGGGGAGGCGGTGGCAGGGCTGGGCGTCGCCGGCTTCGGGGCGATCCCGGTCGCGTGGACCAGCTACTTCGGGACGGAGAGCGCCGACGCCGCCGCCGACGCGGTGCGCGAGCGCGGCGCGACGCTGGCGGTCGGCCCGCTGACCTTCGACGCCGGACGGGTGGCCTTCGCGGCGGACCCGGCGGGCGCGGTGTTCGGCATCTGGGAGGGCCCGCCGGGCCGGGCCCGGAAGCTGGACGTGCCCGGCGCGCCGGTCTGGATCGAGCTGCGCACCCCGGACCCGTTCGCGGCGGCACTGTTCTACGGCGAGGTGTTCCGCTGGGACGGCCGGGACCCGGAGCGCTTCGACGTCCGCTGGGAGCACGACCGGGTGGTGCTGCGCGCCGAGGGCCACAGCGTCGCGGCGCTGGCCAAGGAGCAGGCGGGCGGCCCGGCCGGGATGCCGCCGCACTGGGAGGTGTCCTTCGCCGTCCCGGACACCGACCGGGCGCTGGCCCGGGCCGTGGAGCTGGGCGGCGGCGCGCTCGGGCCGGTCTTCGACTCCCCGTACGGGCGGGTGGCCCGGCTGCGGGACCGCGAGGGCGCCCGGTTCGCGGTGATCGGCCCGAAGGACTGACCGGAGCCGGGGAGCCGATCGTCCCGAAGGACTGATCGGCCCGGGGCCCGATCAGCCGGGGGCGTCCAGCTCGGCCCGGTCCGCCCGCAGCCGGTCGCCCAGGGCGGTGCGGGCCGCCGCCGGCAGGGCCTTGCGGGCGGCCGGGAAGAGTTGCTCCTCCTCGTCGCGCAGATGCCGGCGCAGGGTTTCGGCGAGGCCGCGCAGCAGGGTGCCGAGGGCCGGGTCGGCGGGTCCGAGCCCCTGGAGGTCGGCGAGGTACTGCCCGATCGCCAGGTGGTCGTGGATGCTGCGGAACACCAGCGCCCCGCCGTCGGGCACGTCGTGCTGCACCACGGGGAAGAGGTGCTCCTCCTCGGCGGCGCAGTGGGTGAACAGCAGGTCGGTCAGCCGGGCGAGCAGCTCGCCGCGCCCGGGGTCGTCGGCCGGTGCGGCCTCGATCCGGTCGAGCAGCTCGATCGCCGCCCGGTGGTCGGCGGTGAACTCGCCGAGGATGTCAGGCCTGCGGCTCATGGCCCGCCCGCCTCTCGCACGGAAGACTTCCCCCGTCGCCTTCCAGTATCCGGCGCCGGCCCGTTCACCCGGAGGCGCGCCCGTTCACGCGCGGGCGCGGCCGGCCACCCTCCGTCGCGCCCGCCCGCCCGGGGATGCCGCCGTCCGCCCTGCGCGCCGCAGCCCGGTCACCCTCCGTCGCGCGATCCGGTCACCCTCCGTGCCGCCGCCCGGTCACCCGGCGTCCTGCCACCCGCCGTCCTGCCGTCCGGCGAGGGCGAGCAGCCGGGTCTGCGGTCCGGCGTCCTCGGGCACCGGCACCGGCGGGTCGAAGAGCCCGCTGCCGGAGAGGTCCCCGTACCCGGCGAACTCGCCGAGCGCGAACCCGACGAGCCCGTCCGGGAGCCGGGTGAGCCGTCCGATGCCCTCGGCGAGGTCCCAGGAGTGGATCACCAGGTCGGTGGTGAGCTGGTCCAGGTAGTACTGGCCGGAGGTGTCGCCGAAGGAGAGGTGGACGGTCAGCTCGGTGGCGCCGGGGACGGCCCAGGCCTCCCGGGCGGCCTCGGCGGCGTCGGTCCAGGCGGTGACCGGGTCGTCGCCGAGCACGTCGCCGTCGAAGCGTCCGCCGACCTCGCCGACGGTGGCGCCCATCAGCAGTTCGGGTACCCAGAGCTGCTCGCCGGTGAGGTGGTTGACCAGGTCGCGGACGGACCAGTCGCTGCACGGTGTGGGGGAGTCCCACTGGCCGGGGGTGATGAGCCGGACGCGCTCGCCGAAGGCGTCCAGCGCCTCGGGGTACGGGGTGCCGGTCCGCGCCTCCCGTCGGTGGTGCCTGTGTTGAGCCATGCCTCCACCCTCTCCGGCCCGGACGGGCTCCGCGAGTCGCCGACGATCCGTCAGTTGTTCAAATTCGAACTTCGCGGTACGGTCGAAGAGCGGCGGTTCAAATTTGAACAACGGTGGGGGTGACGACCCCTGCCCGCCGCACCACCACAACCCGTGACCACGTCCGGCCGCGCCGGACGACGACCGAACCCCGATCGATGGAGACGCGCATGCCGAGCAGCAGCCCGAGCACGACCGCCGCCACCACCACCGTCAGCCCGGCCCGGGCCACCACCGGGTCCGCGACGACCTCCCCGCACGCCTACGACGCCGGACTCCTGCTCCTGCGCCTGGCCCTCGGCCTGACCATGGCCGCGCACGGCAGCCAGAAGCTGTTCGGCTGGTTCGGCGGCGGCGGGATCGACGGCACCGGTCAGTTCTTCACCATGAGCGGCTACCCGGCCGGCGACGCCATGGCCGTGGTGGCCGGCCTCACCGAGACGCTGGGCGGACTCGCCCTCGCCGTCGGCCTGCTGACCCCGCTGGCGGGCGCCGCGATCGTCGGCACGATGGTCAATGCGATAGCCGTCACCTGGGGCGGCGGCTTCTTCGCCCCGAAGGGCAGCGAGTACGAGCTGCTGCTGACCGCGGGCGCCGCGGCACTCGCCCTGACCGGCCCCGGCCGCTACGCCGTGGACCGCTTCCTGCCGGTGCTGCGGGCGCACCGCCTGGCGTACGGCGTGGCCGCCGTCGTGGTCGGCCTGGTGACGGCGGGCGTGATCCTGCTGCTCCGCAAGTAGCCGCTCCGCAAGTAGCCGCTCCGCAAAGAGCCGCTCCGGGAGGGGGCGGCCGGGAATTCCCGGAATCCCTCCTTCGCAAGCGGAAAGGGCATGGTGACGACTCGTCGCCGTGCCCTTTCCGCTGTCGTGGATGGGTGGACCTTGGGTAAAGGCCTTCACAATATTGTGTGATGTGTGCAATGGTACATGGCACATCCCCACCGTCTCCACGGCGGAACCGCCCCACGCGGTGCCGCCGTCGACGGACCTCGCTCCACCGTAGGCCGCGCCCCAACTCGCGGCCTTTGACGGCCCGGAGGCCCCCACGTGAATGGCCGACGCTTACTGCGAGTCCCGCAGTTGGCAAGACTGTTGACGCTCGTGCTGACCCTCGTCCTGGCGGTCGGCGTGTTCGCCCCGCTCAGCCAGGCGACCCCCGCCACTCCCACCCCCGGCGGGACGACCCCCACCGGTGCGCCCGTCGGCACGGCGCCCGCCCACCTGGCGCCGCCGCCCGCGATCGGCGCGGACCGCACCGACACCGCCCCCGCGCGGCCGGACGGCCGGAAGCGGCTCAGCCCGGAGGACCTGGTACCCCAGTCGCCGACGGCTCCGCTCACCGGCCTGCCGACGGCCGACCAGCCGCAGGCCAAGGCCTTCGGGCTGGGCGCGGCCGCCGACCGGCCCTGCAACGTCGGTGACTTCACCGGCCGGACCGGCAGCGCGCTGGTCCAGCAGATCAAGTCCGTCGACCTCCAGTGCGTCAACTCGCTGTTCAAGATCGGCCGCGGCGACGCCGCGAACGCGTTCCGCGAGTCGCAGATGACCACCGTGGCGTACGCGGTGCGCGACGCCGCGAACGGCTACCAGGGCAACAACAGCGCGTCGATCTCGCAGCTGATGCTCTACCTGCAGGCCGGCTACTTCGTGCAGTTCTACAACCCCGACGTGGTGGGCCCCTACGGCGCCGGCCTGAAGACCGCGACCCGTTCCGCGCTGGACGCGTTCTTCGCCAACTCCCGTTCGCGGGACGTCACGGCGGACAACGCGGGCCCGCTGGCCCGGGCGACCACGCTGATCGACAGCGCCAAGGACAGCGCCCGCTACCTGCCGGTCGTCAAGCGACTGCTGTCCGACTACGACAGCGCCACCTGGAACCCGACCGGCATGGTCTACGGGCTGACCCCGGTGCTCACCGTGCTGTTCGCCGGACACTGGGAGGCCGACTTCCTCCCCGCCGTCAAGGCCGACCCGAGCGTGCTGGACGCCCTGTTCACCTTCATCTCCCGCAACCAGGGCCTGCACGGCGGCACCTACGGGCGGACGGTCTACGAGGCGACCAACGAGCTGACCCGCTTCATGCAGTACCCGGAACTGCTGCCCAGGGTGCGCCCCTACGCGCGGGCCCTGGCCCAGCAGTCCGCCCCGACCGGACCCACGATGTACCAGCGCGGCTCGGTGGCGCTCGCGGTGAACTGGTGGGACAAGGCCGACTGCTCGTACTACGGCACCTGTGAGGACCCGGCGAAGTTCAAGGCCGCCAACCTGACGGTCGACCACACCTGCAGCCCGAGCATCAGGATCCTCGCCCAGGCGCTGGACAGCACCCAGCTCGGCACCGCCTGCACCAGCCTGAACGGCCAGGACGCGTTCTTCCACGCGGTGGCCAAGGACAGCGGCCCGGTCAAGGACGACGGCAACAGCACGATCGAGGTCGTGGTCTTCCACTCCTCGCTCGACTACCAGGTGCTCGCCGCGGTCATCTACGACATCAACACCAACAACGGCGGCATGTATCTGGAGGGCGAGCCGGCGACGGCCGGCAACCAGCCGCGCTTCCTCTGCTACGAGGCCGAGTGGGCCCGCCCGTCCTTCGAGATCTGGAACCTCAACCACGAGTACACCCACTACCTCGACGGCCGGTTCAACGTCTACGGCGACTACGACGCCGGCCAGGTCCAGCCGATCGACTGGTGGGTCGAGGGCTTCGCGGAGTACGTCTCCTGGTCGTACCGCAAGGCCGTCAACACCGACGCCGTCGCGGTGGCTTCGCAGCACACCTACAAGCTGAGCGAGCTCTTCGACACGGTCTACGCCAGGAGCAGCCAGGACCGGGTGTACCGCTGGGGGTACCTGGCCGTGCGCTACATGCTGGAGCAGCACCGCTCCGACGTGGACGCGGTCCTCGCCAAGTACCGGGCCGGTGACTGGAACGGTGCCCGCACCATCCTGAAGACCACCATCGGCACCCGCTACGACGCCGACTTCGACAGCTGGCTGACCAGGTGCGCCGCCGGCGCCTGCGCCGCCAACACGCCGGGCCAGTCGCAGCTGCCGGAGTGCGCCGGAGGTGACGTCCGGCAGCTGGGCGCCAACTGCGTGCGCAGCAACGTCGCGGCGACCACGGGCAACTACGCGCACTTCTACCTGACGGTGCCGGCCGGCACCAAGCAGGTGAAGATCACCACCAGTGGGGGCACCGGCAACGGCGACCTCTACTACAACCCGGGCAGCTGGGCGTACACCAACTCCCACGTCCTCCGGTCGGCCAACCCGGACAACTCGGAGACGCTGACCGTCACCAACCCGCCGGCCGGCTACGTCTTCTTCGGCCTCTACGCCCAGCAGGGCTTCAGCGGGGTGAGTGTCACGAGCGAAATGTGAGCCGACCTCGGCAACCAGACAGGTGACCGCCCCGGGCGGAGCGCTACGGCGCCCCGCCCGGGGCGGGTCTGTTGACAGACCGTCATCACCGGTCCCACCTGAATTCCCCGCAAACTGCGCACAACGCCCCGGGTTCCCAAGGCCATGTGAGATGTGCCATGGTACATGTCACATCCCCCACCGTGCCCGACGGAACCGCCCCCATGCGGCGCCGTCACCAGCGGTCCTCGACACCCCCACCGGTCGCGCCCCACATCGCGGCCGACGACGGCCCGGAGGCCCCCACGTGAGTCCTTCACGTCTGCTGCGACTCCCGCAGCTGGCACGATTGCTGACGCTCGTCCTGTCCCTGTTCCTGGCGGTCGGCCTGTTCGCCCCGCAGTCCCAGGCCGCTCCCGCCGCCCCCACCCCCGGCGGCACGCCCACGCCCGTCCCCACCGGACCGGCCCCGCAGCCCGCCACCGGCGCCCCCGAACGAGCCGACAGCGGGCAGCAGTTGGCCTCGGCCGACCAGCGCGCCCCGCTCCCGGTCGACACCCGGCCGGCCGAGGTCCGGCCGACCGCCAAGGCCCTGCGCCTCGGCGCGGCGGCCGAAAAGCCCTGTACCGTCGGCGACTTCTCCGGCCGGACCGGCAGCGACCTGGTCCAGCACATCAAGGACGCCGACATCCAGTGCATCAACAGCCTGTTCCAGCTCACCGGCGGCGACGCGCGCGGCGCGTTCCGCGAGGAGCAGATGAGCACGGTGGCCTACGCGCTGCGCGACGCGGCGGCCAACTACCCCGGTGACAACAGCACGTCGGTCGAGCAGCTGGTGCTCTACCTGCGCGCCGGCTACTTCGCGCAGTGGTACCACAAGGAGGACGTCGGCGAGTACGGCGCCGGCCTCAAGACCGCGATCCAGTCCGGCCTGGACGCCTTCTTCAACAGCGCGCACTCGCGCGACGTCGCGGCGGGCAACGGGCCCATCCTGGGTGAGGCCGTCACCCTGATCGACAGCGCCCAGGAGAACGTCCGCTACCTGCCGGTCGTCAAGCGGCTGCTGGGCGACTACAAGGCCGACACCTGGAACCCGGCCGGCATGGCGTGGGCGGTCAACCCGGTCTTCACCGTGCTGTTCCGCGGCCACCAGGTGCCCGGCTTCGACGCCGCCGTCGAGGCCGACCCGAGCGTGCTGGACGCGCTGTCCGACTTCGCGACCCGCAACAACGCCCTGCTCGGCGACACCTACGGCGTGCTGGTCTACAACGCGACCAAGGAGCTCACCCGCTTCCTGAAGGACACGGCCCTCCAGGCCAAGGTCCGCCCCCTCGCCAAGGGGCTGGTCGGCACCTCGGAGCCGAAGGGCCGCACCGTCTACCAGTGGGCCGCGGTCGCCGAGGGCGTCGACTACTACGACGCCGGCAACTGCTCGTACTACGGCACCTGCAACAAGGCCGACCAGCTCAAGGCCGGCGTGCTGACCGTGAAGCACACCTGCAGCCCGAGCATCACGATCCTCGCCCAGGCGCTGGACAGCACCCAGGTCGGCACCGCCTGCACCAGCCTGAACGGCCAGGACGCGTTCTTCCACACGGTGGCCAAGGACAGCGGCCCGGTCAAGGACGACGGCAACAGCACGATCGAGGTCGTGGTCTTCCACTCCTCGCTCGACTACCAGGTGCTCGCCGCCGCGATCTACGGCATCGACACCAACAACGGCGGCATGTACCTGGAGGGCGAGCCGGCGACGGCCGGCAACCAGCCGCGCTTCCTCTGCTACGAGGCCGAGTGGGCCCGCCCGTCCTTCGAGATCTGGAACCTCAACCACGAGTACACCCACTACCTCGACGGCCGGTTCGACATGTACGGCGACTTCGAGGCCGGCATGACCACCCCGACCGTCTGGTGGGTGGAGGGCTTCGCCGAGTACGTCTCCTGGTCGTACCGCAAGGTCAACAACGACGCGGCCATCGCGGCGGCCGGCCGCCACACCTACCGGCTGAGCGACCTCTTCGACACCGCCTACGGGGACCAGGACCGGGTGTACCGCTGGGGGTACCTGGCCGTGCGCTACATGCTGGAGCAGCACCGCTCCGACATGGACGCGGTCCTCGCCAAGTACCGCGCCGGTGACTGGAACGGTGCCCGCACCATCCTGAAGACCACCATCGGCACCCGCTACGACGCCGACTTCGACAGCTGGCTGACCAGGTGCGCCGCGGGCGCCTGCGCCACCGACGGGGGCGGCACGCCCACCACGCCGGGCACCCCGCTGCCCGAGTGCACCGCCACCGACACCCGCCTGCTGGCCGCCAACTGCACCCGCAGCAACGTCGCGGCCACCACGGGCAACTACGCGCACTTCTACCTGCTGGTGCCGGCCGGCACCAAGCAGGTGAAGATCACCACCAGCGGGGGCACCGGCAACGGCGACCTCTACTACAACCCGACCGGCTGGGCGTACACCGAGAGCAGCACCACGCACTCGGCCGGCCCGGACAACTCCGAGACGCTGACCGTCACGGACCCGCCGGCCGGTGGGTACGTCTTCTTCAGCCTCTACGCCCAGCAGGGCTTCAGCGGGGTGAGCGTCACGAGCGAAATGTGAGCCGAGAACGGCAAACGGACAGGTGACCGCCCCGGGCGGAGCGCTACGGCGCCCCGCCCGGGGCGGGTCCGCGTTCCGCGGCCGGGGGTCGGCGGTCTGTGCCGGCCGACGGGAACGGGGCCGGCGGGAACAACGAGCCGCACCAGGGTGCTAAGGTGGTTGAAAGTTGGACTACCTGGGACGGGTGAGCAGCATGCAGTTCGGAATCTTCTCCGTCGGCGACGTGACGACCGACCCCACCACCGGTCGCACCCCCACCGAGCACGAGCGGATCAAGGCGATGGTGGCCATCGCCCGCAAGGCCGAGGAGGTCGGCCTGGACGTCTTCGCGACCGGCGAGCACCACAACCCGCCGTTCGTCCCGTCCTCGCCGACGACCATGCTCGGCTACATCGCCGCGCAGACCGACCGCATCATCCTCTCCACCTCGACCTCGCTGATCACCACCAACGACCCGGTGAAGATCGCCGAGGACTTCGCGATGCTCCAGCACCTGGCCGAGGGCCGGGTGGACGTCATGATGGGCCGCGGCAACACCGGCCCGGTCTACCCCTGGTTCGGCCAGGACATCCGCCAGGGCATCCCGCTCGCGGTCGAGAACTACGCGCTGCTGCACCAGCTGTGGCGCGAGGAGGTCGTGGACTGGCAGGGCCGCTTCCGCACCCCGCTGCAGGGCTTCACCTCCACCCCGCGCCCGCTGGACGACGTCCCGCCGTTCGTCTGGCACGGCTCGATCCGCAGCCCGGAGATCGCCGAGCAGGCCGCCTACTACGGGGACGGCTTCTTCGCGAACAACATCTTCTGGCCCAAGGAGCACTTCAAGAAGCTGATCAGCCTCTACCGCGAGCGCTTCGCCCACTACGGCCACGGCACGCCCGAGCAGGCGATCGTCGGCCTCGGCGGGCAGGTGTTCATGCGGAAGAACTCCCAGGACGCGGTGCGCGAGTTCCGTCCGTACTTCGACAACGCGCCGGTCTACGGGCACGGGCCCTCGCTGGAGGAGTTCACCGAGCAGACCCCGCTGACCGTGGGCAGCCCCCAGGAGGTCATCGAGAAGACCCTGACCTTCCGCGAGACCTTCGGCGACTACCAGCGCCAGCTGTTCCTGATGGACCACGCCGGCCTGCCGCTGAAGACGGTGCTGGAGCAGCTGGACCTGCTCGGCGAGGAGGTCGTGCCGGTGCTGCGCGAGGAGTTCGCCAAGGGCCGCCCGGCCGGAGTGCCGCAGGGGCCGACCCATGCCGCGCTGGTCGCGGCCCGGGACGCGCGGGAGAACGAGAAGGCGGAGGTGGCCAAGTGACCGCGTACAAGCTGGTGGTGGTGAGCGCCGGACTGAGCAAGCCGTCCTCGACGCGGCTGCTGGCGGACCGGCTCACCGACTCGACCGTGCGCCGGCTCGCCCCGGAGGGCCGCGAGGTGGACGTCACCGTGGTCGAACTGCGGGACCTGGCGGTGGAGATCGCCAACAACTTCGTCACCGGCTTCCCCGGCGCCGGGCTGCGCGCGGCGATCGAGGCGGTGACGGAGGCGGACGCCCTGATCGCGGTGACGCCGATCTTCACGGCCTCGTACAGCGGCCTGTTCAAGTCCTTCTTCGACGTGATCGACAACGACGCGCTCACCGGCAAGCCGGTGCTGATCGCCGCCACCGGCGGCACGCCCCGGCACTCGCTCGCCCTGGAGCACGCCGTCCGCCCGCTGTTCAGCTACCTGCGCGCGGTGGTGCTGCCGACCGCCGTCTACGCGGCCACCGACGACTGGGGCACGGCGGGGGACGGGCTCACCGACGGCCTGCCGCGCCGGATCGACCGGGCGGCCGGGGAGCTGGCGGCGCTGCTGGCCGGGCGCGGCCCGGCGGCGCCGGAGCTGCCCGAACAGGTGGTGCCGTTCGCCGAGCAGCTGGCGGCGCTGCGGGTCTGAACCCGCCCGACGTCCGCGGGGGAGGGCCGCCCGTCCGCGTCGAACGGCCCGCATCGAACGGCCCGCGTCGAACGGCCCGCATTGAACGGCCCGCATCGAACGGCCCCGTCGGAACGGCTTCCGGCGGGGCCGTCCGGTCCGTCCGGTCCGCCCGGTGGGGCCGTTCGGCTGTGCGCCGGCCGTGCCGGATTATCCGCTTTGCGATGTAATCATTCCCATGATCGGATCAGTGCTGGTCCATCCCCCGCCCGGCGTCCCCGCGCCACGCCGGGAGCGGCTGCCATGAGCCTGCTGCGGGAGAACCCCGTCCTCGCGCTGTTCACCTGCCTGGCGCTCGGCTACCTGCTCGGCAGGCTGCGCGCCGGACCGATCCGGCTCGGCGGCATCTGCGGCACGCTGATCGTCGCCATGCTGATCGGCAGCCGGCACGTCAGCGTCAACGCCGACGTCAAGAACGTCGCCTTCGCGCTGTTCATCTTCTCGCTCGGCTACATCGCCGGCCCCCAGTTCTTCGCCAACCTCAACGCCAAGGGCCTGCGCTTCGCGGTGCTCTGCGTCCTGGAGGCGGTGCTGGTCGTCGGGATGGCCTACGGCATCGGCACGGCCTTCGACCTGGACGTCGGCACCGCGGCCGGCATCCTCGCCGGAGCGGCCACCGAGTCGGCCGTCGTCGGCACCGCGCAGGAGGCGATCTCCAACCTCTCCGGCATCAGCGCCGACCAGTCCGCCCAACTGCAGAACCACGTGGCCGCCGCCTACTCGGTCTGCTACCTCTTCGGCCTGGTCTCCATCGTGCTGCTGACCAGCCAGATCTTCCCGCTGGTCATGCGGATCAAGCTGCCCGACGCCTCCCGCGAGCTGTGGCAGAAGCTGCGCGGCGGCAAGGGCGCGCCGGCCGGCGACGAGCAGCCCGCGCTGCCCCCACTGGTCGGCCGCACCTACCTGGTCTCCCAGGGCGAGGGCTCCACCATCGCCCGGGTCGAGGAGGTCCGGCCGAGCCTGGTCACCGTCGAGGGCGTCCGGCGGGACGGCCGCACCCTCCACCCCGAGCAGGACTTCCGGCTGCGCCGCGGCGACCGGGTGCTGCTCGTCGGCCGCCGCGAAGCGGTCATCGACACCGGCCACGAGCTGGGACCGGAGACCCCCGGCGTGCCCGGCCTGGACAGCCCGCTGGTGGTCCGCGACATCGTCCTCACCAACAAGGACTTCGTCGGCCGGACGGCGGGGGAACTGGCCGCGGACCAGCCGTCCGCGACCTCCGGGATCTACCTGACCGACGTCCAGCGGGTCGACCAGCACCTGCCCGCGATCACCGACACCGAACTGCACCGCGGCGACACCGTGACCGTCACCGGCGCCCGCTCGGCCGTCGACCGGTTCGCCGCCAAGGCCGGCGTCAGCATCAGCAAGGACGCCATCGACTACATCTACATCAGCCTCGGCATCTGCGTCGGCGTGCTGATCGGACTGATCACCGTGCACGCCGGGGACGCCGCGCTCTCGCTCGGCACCGGTGGCGGCTGCCTCGTCTCCGGCCTGGTCTTCGGCTGGGTCCGGGCCCAGCGGCCCACCTTCGGCGCCTACCCGCCGGTCGCCGCGCAGACCGCCAAGGACCTCGGGCTCTCCGTCTTCATCGCGGTCACCGGCCTGGCCGCCGGCCCCGACGCGGCCGCACTGCTCAAGGACCACCCGGTGCTGCTGCCGCTCTCCGGCATCCTCATGGTCACCGTCCCGGCGGTGCTCTCGCTGTTCGTCGGCCGCAAGCTGCTGAAGATCGAGCCGCCGATCCTGGTCGGCGCCATCGCCGGCCAGCAGTGCAGCACCCCGGCGATCACCACCGTCACCAACGTCGCCCGGAGCAGCATCCCGATGCTCGGCTACACGATCACCTACACCATCTCCAACTTCCTGCTCCCGCTCACCGGACCGATCCTGGTCGGCATGCTGGGGGCCTGACATGACGATCCGTCAGCAAAGGTGTGCCCTGCGGGACCTTGTGCCGGGTGTGCCGGCAGGACCCGCAGGACGCGCCCCAGCCGCCCGCCCTCCCCGAGGAGAGTCGAGAACGCCATGACGAAGCCCAGCATCGGCCGCGAGGAGATCCGCCGACTGGCCCGGCTCAGCCCCTTCGAGCTCAAGGCCGAGTTCGTCCGGCTCGCCGAGGCCTACCAGCGCAACGAGCCCGGGCAGAAGGACACGTCCACCGCCCACATGCTCAACGCCGGCCGCGGCAACCCGAACTGGATCTGCACCGGCCCCCGCGAGGCCTGCCTCGCGCTCGGCCACTTCGCGCTGGGGGAGAGCCGCCGGGTCTGGACCGCCGACGACCTCGGCGGCATGCCGGAGCGGTCCGGCATCGCCGGCCGCTTCGACGCCTTCGTCCGCAGCCACCCCGAGCTGCCCGGCATCGAACTGCTCCGGCGCAGCGTCGAACTCGCCGTGGACCGCTTCGGGTTCGAGCGCGAGGACTTCCTCCACGAGCTCGCCGACGCGAGCATCGGCGACAACTACCCCGTGCCCGACCGGATGCTGGTGCACGCCGAGCAGATCGTCCGCGGCTACCTCCAGGAGGAGCTGATGGACCGCCGGCCCGCGTCACCGCTGCAGCCCGAGCTGTTCGCCACCGAGGGCGGCACCGCCGCGATGTGCTACGTCTTCGACTCGCTGATGAAGAACGGCCTGCTGCACCGGGGCGACAGGGTCGCCCTGATGGTGCCGGTGTTCACCCCGTACATCGAGATCCCCGAGCTGGACACCTACGACTTCGAGGTGGTCGAGATCCAGGCCGACAAGCTGGTCGAGACCGGGGTGCGGGCATGGCGCTACCCGGCCGAGGAGGTCGCCAAGCTGGCCGACCCCGGGATCAGGCTGGTCTGCCTGGTCAACCCGAGCAACCCGCCCTCCCTGGCGCTGTCCCGGCAGGTCACCGACCAGATCAAGGAGATCGTGGCCACCGCCAACCCCAACCTGGTGATCGTCACCGACGACGTCTACGGCACCTTCGTCGACGGCTTCCGCAGCCTGGCCGCCGAGCTGCCCCGCAACACCCTGCTCGTCTACTCCTACTCCAAGCACTACGGCGCCACCGGCCACCGCCTCGGGGTGATCGGCCTGGACCGGGACAACGTGATCGACGAGATGATCGCCGCCCTCCCGGCGGAACAGAAGGAGCGCCTCGCCAAGCGGTACGGCAGCCTGAGCCTGGAACCCGAACGGATCCGCTTCATCGACCGGCTGGTCGCCGACTCCCGACAGGTCGCGCTCAACCACACCGCCGGTCTCAGCCTGCCGCAGCAGGTCCAGATGGTGCTCTTCTCGCTGTTCGCGCTGCTGCCCGAGGGCAAGGCGTACAAGGCGCGGGTGCAGGGCATCGTCCGCCGACGGCTCGGCCTGCTGCTGGAGGGGTCCGGGATGAAGATCTCGGACGACCCGCGGCGGGCCGGCTACTACGTCGAACTCGACCTGCTGGCCGAGGCCGAGCGGGTCGCGGGCAAGGACTTCGCGACCTTCCTGGAGAAGAACTACGAGCCCACCGAGCCGCTGTTCCGGCTCGCCGAGCAGACCGGTGTGGTGCTGCTCAACGGCGGCGGCTTCGACGGGCCCGAGTGGTCCGTGCGGGTCTCGCTCGCGAACCTGGACGACCTCGACTACCTGAAGATCGGACACCACCTCCAGCGGATCTTCGCCGACTACCGCGCCGAGTGGGACGCCTCCCGGGCGTCCTGAGAGAGGTCACGACCATGCAGACCGAACCGCAAGCCGTGCTCTCCCCACTGACCAGCGCGGCCGTCTTCCTGGTCCTCACCGTCGAACCCGGCCGGGAGGACGCCGTCCGCGACCTGCTGCCCGAGCTCGCCGGACTGCGCCGCGCCGTCGGCTTCCGCGCCCCCGAGGGCGCCCTCACCTGCGTCACCGGCATCGGCTCCGAACTCTGGGACCGCCTCTTCGCCGGCCCCCGCCCGTCCGCCCTGCACCCCTTCCGGGACGTGGCCGGCCCCCGCCACCGGGCCCCGGCCACCCCCGGCGACCTGCTGCTGCACCTGCGGGCCGAACGGATGGACCTCTGCTTCGAACTGGCCGCGAAACTCACCGAACGGCTCGCCGGGGCGGCCGCCGTCGTCGACTCCGTCCAGGGCTTCAAGTACTTCGAGGACCGGGACCTGCTCGGCTTCGTCGACGGCACCGAGAACCCGGAGGGCCGGGCCGCCGAACGCGCGGCCCTGATCGGCGCCGAGGACCCGGAGTTCACCGGCGGCAGCTACGTCGTCGTGCAGCGCTACGTGCACGACATGGACACCTGGAACGCGCTGGGCGTCGAGCAGCAGGAGGGGGCGGTCGGCCGCACCAAGCTCGACGACATCGAGCTGTCCGACGACGCCAAACCCGCCGACTCGCACGTGGCGCTCACCGTGATCACCGGGCCGGACGGCGAGGAACGGCAGATCGTCCGCTTCAACATGCCGTACGGCACCTTCGGCTCCGCCGGCCGCGCCGGCGAGGTCGGCACCTACTTCATCGGCTACGCGGCCGACCCCGGGGTGACCGAGGAGATGCTGCGCAACATGTTCATCGGCAACCCGCCCGGCACCACCGACCGGCTGCTCGACTTCTCCACCGCCGTCACCGGCGGGCTGTTCTTCGTCCCGACCGCCGACTTCCTCGACTCCCCGCCGCCGGCGCCGGCTGCTTCCGCGTCCGTCCCCGTCCCTGCGGCCGTTCCCGTGGCAGTCCCTGTATCCGCAGCCGCCCCCGTTCCCGTGGCCGGTTCCGGGGACGGCTCGCTCGGCATCGGAAGCCTCAAGCAGACCCCCTGACGGACCACCTGACGCCCTGACGGACCACCTGAACAGGACCCCGCACATGAACAACCTCCACCGGGACCTCGCCCCGATCTCCGCCGCCGCGTGGGAGGAGATCGAGGAGGAGGCCCGCCAGACCTTCAAGCTCCACATCGCCGGCCGCCGGGTGGTCGACCTCAACGGCCCCGAGGGCGCCACCCTCGCGGCCGTCGGCACCGGCCACCTGACCGCCATCGACCCCCCGACCGACGGCATCCAGGCCCGCGCCCGCGCCGCCCAGCCGGTGGTCGAGCTGCGCGTCCCCTTCACCGTCCGCCGCGACGCCGTGGACGACGTCGAACGCGGCTCCCGGGACTCCGACTGGCAGCCCGTCAAGGACGCCGGTCGCAAGCTCGCCCTGGCCGAGGACCGCGCCGTCTTCGAGGGCTACCGTGCCGCCGGCATCGACGGCATCCGTGCCGCCTCCACCAACCCTGCGGTCCAACTCCCGCTGGACGTCAGGGAGTACCCGGAGGCCGTCAGTCGCGGGCTCACCGCCCTCCGCCTCGCCGGCGTCGGCGGCCCGTACTCACTCCTGCTCGGCGCGGACGCCTTCACCGCGGTCAACGAGACCAGCGACCACGGCTACCCCGTCCACAACCACATCGCCCGCCTCCTCGACGGGGACATCATCTGGGCCCCGGCCATCGAAGGCGCCTACCTGCTCTCCGCCCGCGGCGGGGACTTCGAGCTGTTCCTTGGCCAGGACGCCTCTGTGGGCTACCTCTCCCACGATGCCGAAACGATTCAGCTCTACCTTCAGGAGACGCTGACGTTCCGGGTGTACACGGGAGAGGCGGCCGTGACGTTGGTCCGCAGCAGGCCCTGACCGGTGGTTCGTGCGGTCCGGTACGCGCGACCCGGTTTTCCCGCGCCCTCCCGCCCTCGTGCGCGGGCACGAGGGCGGGAGGCTCGCTCACATCAGCAGCTGGGGAGCGTGCCGCTGGCGCCCCGGGGCAGTGCACACCAGATGGGCAACCACTCCACGCACGACGACGAGCCGTCCTGGTTGTGGTTGTGGTTGTGGTCGAACGAGGCCCTCGTGCGAGAGGTCGAACGTACCCGGGGTGATGTTGCGTGGTGCAAGGTTGTCGTTCTCCTTCGGCTGTGCTCGAAGGGGCGTTCCCCTTCGGAACACCAGTGCATCAGGAGACACCTGTGTCAATCAAGTCGCTTGCGCAGCAGGCCTCTTGACTGGTAGTCATATGTATGACAGCTGTGGGCGAGGGGTACTCCGTCACGAGGAGCATCGGTCCTGGCGGTCGCGGATCTCGGCGAGTGCCTCCCTGGCTCGGGTGGCCTCCTCGACCGCGTGGATCCGCTCGGCGAGGTGGGCGGCCGTCGCCAGGTGCTCGGCAGCCTCGTCGGGCAGGCCGAGCGCGTCCGAGCACAGACCCAGCCCGCGGAGGGCGATGGCCTGCTCGCGGGTGGTTCCGACGGAGCGTGCGAGGCCCAGTGCGGTGGTGTACTGGTCGCGGGCGTCCGTGTGGCGCCCGGCCGCGCGGAGGGTGTCCGCGAGGGCGATCAGGGCGTTCACCTCGGTTCGCACGCCACCGCTCTCCCGGAAGGTCGTGAGGGCCGACCCGTACAGCTCCAGGGCGCGGTCGAGCTCTCCGGGGATCGAGAGTGAGGCCGCCAGATTGATCTTCACGATGGCGAGGTCGAACTGGGGCAGGTGGCCACTCCCGAGGCTGAGGACCAGCTCGAAGGCCGATCGGGCCGCGAGGAGGTTCCGGGCTCCGAGGTGGAGGTCGCCGATGTTGTTGAGGATGCGCAACTCGAACGGCCGGTCGTTGAAGTCGCGGGCGAGCGGGAGGGCGTTGCTGTAGGCCGACAGCGCGGATTCCGCGTTGCCCAGAGAGCTGTGCACGATGCCGACGTTCGCGAGGCAGCGGGCGGCGTTCCAGTGGTCGCCGGTCTCCCGGCGGATGCCCAGTGCCTCCTCCTGATGAGCCAGGGCCTCGGACAGCGCCCCTTGGTGCCATCGGGCGAGGCCGAGGATCCCGAGTGCGTTGGCGACGGCATCCCGGTCGTCCTCCGCCCGGGCCAGGTCCAGGCCGTGCGACAGGGCTTCGACGGCGGACGGATAGCGGGACGCGTTGGCGAGCGTCGCGCCGAGGTCGATCAGTGCCCGCGCCTCGCAGCGGTCGTTCTCGACGGATCGCCAGTGGGCTGCGGCCGTCCGGTGCATGTCATGGGCGTCGCTCCAGTAGGCCTCGGCTTCGAGGTGGCCGGCCAGCACATGGGAGATCCAGGCGCCGCTCTCGGGGAATCCGATCTCCCCGGAGTTCGCCACCAGGGCCAGCAGACCCGGACGTTCCGCGGTCAGCCAGGCCTTCACCGACTCGCGGGAGTCCAGGGCGAGGTCCGTCAGCAGGTCGGCCAGGTCGGGCCCGCCGACGGGCTCGGGAACCGGCAGTCTCGAACGCCGCGGATAGAGGATGCGGTCCGCGGCGTCAGCTGCGTGGAGAGCGTAGCGGAACAGCCGGTTGACGGCCGCCGCCCGTTGCTCCTCGCCCGGGTCCAGAGCGGTGGCGAATTCCCTGATCAAGTCATGGAACTGGTAGCGCTCCGGTGAGATCTCCTGGATCAGATGGCAGTTCAACAGCGCCTCGAGAATGCGGTCGGTCACGTCGACCGGCCGCCCGAGCAACGCGGCTGCCGCGTGGAGCCCGAAGTCCGGGCCCGGATGGAGCCCGAGCAGCCGGAAGGCCGAGCGCTCGCTCGGCGGGAGATAGCGGTAGGAGAGCTCGAACACCCGGGCGATGCTCTCCGACCCATTGCGGAATTCGGCAAGGCGTCCGTTCTTGCGGGCCAGCCGCCGCGCGAGATGGGGGAGCGTCCAGGACGGGCGTGCCTTGAAGCGGCTGGCGGCCAGTGCGATGGCGAGTGGAAGCAGGCCGCAGAGCTTCACGATCTCGATGATGTGTTCCCGCTCCACCGCGCGCTCCGGGCCGACCACGTTCAGGAACAGGGCGACGGCGTCATCCACCGTCAGGACGTCCAGGAACACCGTCTTGGCGTCCGGGAGGTCGGTGAGGCGCTGACGGCTGGTGATGATGACCAGGGCGGTCGGTGCGGGCGGCAGCAGCGGGCGGACTTGAGTGGCATTCGAGGCGTCGTCGAGGATGACGACGGCCCGACGCGAGGACAGGGCCTCCACGCACAGTGCGAAGACCTCCTCCGCGTCGAGCGGGATGGTGGTGGCCGGAACACCCAGGCGTCTGAGCAGGAGGGCGCCCGCTGCCTGCGGGGTGAGCGGCGGCTGGTTGCCGACGTGGGCGCGCAGGTTGAGGTAGACGTAGCCGTCCGGGAAGTACTCGCACATCAGGTCGGCGGCGTGCAGGGCCAGGGTGGTCTTGCCGACCCCCGGCATGCCGAGGATCGCGGAGACGGTGACGACGCCGCCGTGGGCGAGCCGGTCGTGGGGGCGGGGCAGCACCCGGCGCAGGTCCTCCTCCCTGCCGACCATGCGGTGCCGTCCGGGCACCCGCGCCGGAGGTGTCGCGCGAGGGGCCGGAGCCAGTGAGGGGGGTGGAGTGATCACGGCTCGCCCCCGTTCACCGGGGAGCGGTTCGCCACGCAGCATGCGCTGATGCAGGCGGGTGAGCGGGCCACCGGGCTCGGTGGCGAAGTGGGCGTGAAGCAGGCGGACGACGGCGGGGTAGACGGCCAGCGCCTCCGCTTGTCGGCCGGCGGCGTGAAGGGCGGTCATCAGGTGCCCGGCAAGGCGTTCGTCGGTGGGACGGTCCTCGCGCAGCGCGGTGAGCTCGGGGATCAACTCGTGGTGCCGGCCGAGGCGTAGGTCGACCTCGACCCTCAGCAGCGTGGTGGTGAAGTGCTGGTCGGCCATGGCGGTGCGGGCGGTCTGGGCCCAGGTGCCCGGAAGCCCGGCGAGCGGTTCACCGCACCAGAGCTCCTCGGTTCGGTTCAGTACGGTTCTGGCCTGGTGATCCTGCCCGTTCTCGGCGAGGAGTCTGGCCTGTCGGGTGAGGTCCAGATACTGATGCCAGTCAATCAGTTGGGGGTCGGCCCTGAGGGTGTACGTGTGCGATCGGGTGTCGATCGCGGGGGCGTCCGACGGGCTTTGCCCCCCGGCGAACCGGGTTGCCCGTCTCAACAGGGCACGAAGGTGGGAGATATGGCTGTACAGGCTGGCCAGCGCGCTGGGAGGCGGTTCGTCGTCCCACAGCCGGTCCGCGAGTGACGTGTGGGACAGCGGCCTTCCGACCTCCAGGGCCAAGGCCGCCAGTAACTGTCGTCGCTTGTCCGATGGGATCGCCAATTGCTCAGTGTTTACCGACAGTTCAACTGAACCCAGGAGATGAACCCGCATCTTGACGCCCCCCGCCGGTTGGCTACCAGCTTGCCGTGTCGCGGGTGAGCATCGCATGCACGTGAGGTAATCGGCCATACCACCGCAGGGTTCGGTGCCCATGCTTTTGGGAATTGTCTCGACATGACGAAGCGTCATGTGATAGCGCCGCAGGGTTAATTCGTCCGAGGCCGGGGGGCCCAGTGACAGGATCGACCGTGGTCGGCGGGCGCCGGTGAACGACGCCAACCTGCCGTACGGAGTGGTGCGGAACTCGCTGGCCGGTGCCACGACGGTCGCCGGTCCGGTGGTGCAGGCCGGAACGATCCATGGCGGGCTGCACCTGCACGGCGCGTCCGCCCTGCCCACGCCCAGGCAACTCCCGCCCTGTCCTCGGCGGTTGATCGGGCGGGAGGCGGACCTGGAGGCGCTGGACCTCTCGCTGGCCCCCGACGCCGGGGCGGCGGACGTCACCCTCGTGGTGACCGGCCCCGCCGGGGTCGGCAAGACGGCCCTGGCCGCGCAGTGGCTGCGCGGCCAGGCCGGCCGCTTCCCGGACGGCCAGCTGTACGCGGACCTGCGCGGCTACGCGCCCGGTGGCCCCGCCGACCCGGCCGAGGCCCTCGGCGGCTTCCTGCGGGCCTTCGGGATCTCCCCGGTGCCCGGGAGCCTGGAGGAGGGGGCCGCGCTCTGGCGCTCGCTGGCGGCGGAGCGGCGGATCGCGGTGCTGCTGGACAACGCCTCGACGGCCGCCCAGGTGCGGCCGCTGCTGCCCGGCTCGGACCACACGGTGGTCGTGGTGACGAGCCGCCGCCGGCTCACCGGGCTGGGCATCGACGGTGCGGTGTTCCGGCCGTTGGGCCCGCTCGCCCGGGAGGCCTCCACCGAGATCCTCGCCGCGCGGGTCGGCAGGCACCGGGTGGTCGACGAGCGCGCCGCCGCGGCCGAGGTGGTGGAGGCCTGTGCCGGGCTGCCGCTGGCGATCTGCCTGGCGGCGGCCCGCATAGCGGCGCGCCCGGCCCAGTCGCTCGCGGCGACGGCCGAGATGCTCGGCCGCGGCACCGACCGGCTGGCGGTGCTGAACGTGGAGGGGGAGACGGTGCGGGACCTGCTGGACGCGTCCTACGGCGTGCTGGAAGCGGAGGCCGCCCGGCTCTACGGGCTGCTGGGCCTGCTGCCCTTCGCCGAGTTCACCCTGGAGAACGCCGCCGTGCTGGCGGACGTGGACGTGGCCGGGGCCGATCGGCTGCTGGACGGTCTGATCGATGTGCACCTGCTGGAGGAGACCGGGCCGGAGCGGTTCCGCTTCCACGACCTGGTGCGGCTGCACGCCCGGGCGCACGGGGCGCGGGTCCGGGCGGCCGGGTCCACCGGGGCCGCGCTGGACCGGCTCGTCGACTGGTACCTCGCCTCGGCCACGGCCGCCGAGGCGGTCGTCTCGCCGACCCACCGCACCCTCGCCCGCGACTACCGCAGCCGCCCGGTCCATCCGGCGCGGGAGTTCGGGGGCGACGTCCCGGCCCTGGAGTGGTACGACGCGGAACGCGACCGGCTGGCGGGCGTCCTGCGCTGGTGCGGGGAGCTGGACCGCCCCGCGGCGGCGTGGCAACTCGCGGACGCCATGTGGCCGTTGTTCCTGCGGCTGCGCCCGGCCCGGCTGTGGGTCGAGGCGACCCGGATCGGCCTGGACGCGGCCCGGGCGGCCGGTTCCCGCAGCGGCGAGCTGCGGATGCTGACGGACGGCGGGAACGGACTGCGGAACGCGGGGGAGGGGGAGGAGGCGGCGCGCTGGTTCAGCGAAGCCCTCGTCCTCGCCCGGGAGCTGGGCCGTCCGCTGGTGCAGGCGGACGCGCTGTACGGGCTCAGCCAGACCCACCGGATGGCCGGCCGGCTGGACGCGGCCGCCGAGTGCCTGCACGAGGTGGTCCGGCTCCGCGAGGCCGAGGACTACCTGCGCGGTTCGGCGCTGGCCCGGCTGGCGTACGGCGAGGTGCTGCTGCTGGCCGGCCGGGCGGCCGAGGCGGTGGAGCCGGTCGAGCGGGCGGGCCGCGAGCTGGCCTCGATCGAGGACGACTACGAGGCGGCCCGCGCGACGGCCTTCCTGGGCCTGGCGCACGGCCGGCTGGGTGCGTACGAGCGTGCCGAGGCCCATCTGGAGGAGGCTCTGGCGGGGTTCCGGGCCCGGCTGTCCGCGCACTGGGAGGCGCGGACGCTGGAGTTCGCCGGGCAGGTCGAGGAGCTGCGCGGCCGGCCGGACGCGGCGCGGGCCCGGTTCGAGCAGTCCAGGGCCCGGTACCAGGAGGTCGGTGCCGCGGCCGAGGCGGCCAGACTGGCCGGCCGCCTCGCCGCGTACGGTGTGGACGGCGCCGTCACTCCCTGTCCGGGCGAACCGGAGGCGTGAGCCGGTTCCACCCGGAGCCCGGGGTGCGGCACCCGGCGGCGCTGACCCGGTCGAGTTCGTCCAGCGTCTGTCCGGCCGCCAGCCAGGCGTGCGCCAGCGAGCCGAGGGCCGGCGGCGGGACGGGCCCGCCGCCCGGACCGGAGGCCCGCAGGACGAGCCGTTCCCCGGTCCGGGCGAGCACCAGCACCGCTCCCGGACGGTGTTCGGCCGTGGCCACCGCACACCCGGGGTGCGCGGAGAGCAGTCCCGCGAGCCGTGCGTGGGCGTCCGCCGCCGGAACGGGACCGAGGTGCAGCACGTCGGCGTGCCGGCGCCAGCGCAGGCCGCCGGGCTCGGTGAGGTCGAGCACGAGGTGCTCGTCCACGAACCCGGGCCCCGGCCGCTCCGCCGCCGCCGTGGCCGCCGGGTCGGCGGCCAGCAGTCCGTGGCGGACACCGGCGGTGGACGTCACCCGGGCCTCGAACAGCGTGGTCGCGGAGCCGTCGTGCGCGCCGGGGCGGACCGGCGCCAGGCGCACCGTGTGCAGCGCGGCGGTCATCCGGCCCGCCGCGCGTCGGCCGCCGCGATCGCGTCCAGCGGTTCGGGCAGCGGGAGCGGTTCCGGATCCGGGGTGTGCGCCGGCTGGCCGAGCCCGAGGACGCGGTACAGCAGCCGGCGGGCGTTGCGGTCGAATCGGCCCGGTTCGGAGCTGATCCGGTCGGCGATGGCCGCGTAGTCCTCCGGGCGGTACTGCTCGGCGGCGTAGGCGAGTTGATCGGTGAGCGGGTGTCCGGGGGCGAGCGCGGGGGCGGTCCGGGCGAGCTGCGCGGCCGGCGAGCGCGGGTTGACGTGCCGGTGCGGGTACTCGGCGAGCAGGACGGGGACGCCGGTCATCGCGCCGTACAGGGTGACCGAGCCGTGGTCCCCGATGACGAAGTCGGCGGCGACCAGCAGCGGCCGCCAGTCCGTCTCGGGCGGGATCACCGTGACGGCTCCCCGGGTGGTGGCCTTCGCCCAGGAGCGCACCGCGTAGGCCGAGTGCTGGGCCGCGATGTTGGGGTGGGGCAGCAGGACGGCCCGGTAGCCGTGCCGGGGCAGTTCCGAGGTCAGTCTGGGCAGCACGGCGTCGAGGCGGGTGAAGAGCGAGCCGTCGCCCCAGGTGGAGGAGACCAGCACCAGCTTCTCGTCCGGCCGCAGCCCCAGGGCGCTCCGGTGGTCCTCCCGGTGCGGCAGTGCCGCGGAGATGCGGTCGTAGCACGGGTCGCCGACCACTTCGGCGATCGGCAGGGCGTCCGGGCAGCCGCGCCGGAGTTCGAGCAGTTCCTCCTCGTGGGCCAGGGCGAACGAGGTGGGGACGAGCCGTCCCTCCCAGTAGAGGTAGTCCCGTCCGAGCCCGATGGCCGCCCGCTCGCCGTCCGGGGCGCTGCGCCGTGCCAGCTTGATGTTGCCGGCCCCGTGCGGCAGCCGGACGACCGGGCCGTGCAGCTGCTCGATCCCCTGGGAGCCGGCGGCCAGGATCAGGTCGAACTCGCGCCGGACCGCCTGCTCCCACGGCAGTACGGTGCCGCCCAGCGCCCGGAGGATCTCCGCGGCGCCCCCGTTGAACATGTGCGGTGCCACCGTGAACTGCACGTGGACCCGCAGGTCCGGGGCGAGCAGCGAGTAGAAGTCGTGCAGCCGCTTGGCGTACACCATGGTCTGTGCGACCACGAGCACCTCCTTGCGGTCCCGCAGGGTTTCCCATGGCCCGTTGTTGCTCCAGGGCGCCGGCGTCCGGCGCGTTCCGTCCGTCGTGGTGATGTCCTGTTCCCCGTGCACCAAGGTCATCCTTCTCCCCCTCCTTGATCCCAGGTTCGGGGCCGTTCGCGGGCCCCGGGGTCGATGGTCCCCGGGGTGTCTGGCGGATTCCATGACGCGATCTGGTCGGTGCTTGCGGAAACCTTGTGTCCGCTTCCCGCGCCGCCGGCCGGCCCCCGGAGCCGGGAAGGGTACTGAGTTCCTTTACCAGGGGTACTGAGTGCCGTATTCTCTCCGTGGAGCCTCTGACGCCAGTCGAAGAGAGCCGACACGGTATGCCGGTCCAGGTGGTGCTTGCGGTGCGCGGGCCGCGCCGGGCCGGACTTGGCACTCAGTACCCTCGGCATGCCTGAGGCCATGGATCCAGTGCACCCGTGCACCCGTGACAGGAGAACCGCTCATGAGCTTGAGGATCGTCGTCTGTGTGAAGCACGTCCCGGACGCGACGGGTGACCGTCGTTTCGCGGACGACCACACCACCGACCGGGAGGGTGTGGACGGCCTGCTGTCGGAGCTGGACGAGTACGGCGTGGAGCAGGCGCTGCGGATCGCGGAGGCGAACGAGGGCGCCGAGGTGACGGTGCTGACGGTGGGGCCGGACGACGCGAAGGACGCGCTGCGCAAGGCGCTGTCGATGGGTGCGGACAAGGCCGTGCACGTGAACGACGACGACATTCACGGTACGGACGTGATCGGGACGTCGGCGGTCCTGGCGAAGGCGCTGGAGAAGACCGGCTTCGATCTGGTGATCGGTGGTATGGCGTCGACGGACGGCACGATGGGTGTGCTGCCGGCGCTGCTGGCGGAGCGTCTGGGTGTGCCGCAGGTGAC
>NZ_JBHXTL010000010.1:76119-131803 GCF_042677365.1 Kitasatospora sp. NPDC127116 | reverse complement strand
CCGGCTGCCCGCGCAGACGCTCAGCGGGGTCGCCTCGCTCGCCCTGCCGGGGATGCTCTTCGAGATCGACGCGGTCGCCGTCCGGCCGACGGCGGAGGCAACGGGCTGACCCACCCGCGCGCAGGGGTCCCACCGGTCGGTGGGACCCCTCGCCGTGCCGCCGCCGTTCGAGCCGGCGCGGACCGCCCACCTGGCCCGGGTCGCCGCGCACGGCCGTCGTTCCACGGTGTCGGGGCCGTCGCCGAGGAACGGCACCCGCGGGAACGGGCCCTCGGCGTCCACAGATGCACGCCGACGGCTGCACGACGACTGCCCGGCCGCCGCAGACCGGGTTGATGCGGATCCCGGATGCTTCCGCGACCTGCCGGTCAACCGCGAGGCGCGCGTTCCCGGCAGTCGCATGCTTCCGGCAGGTCTTCCTGGAGGGGGTGGGGGCGGCACTCCCTCTGCCGGGCAAGGCGGGTAGGCGTCCCCGCAAACGGTGTGACCCTGCCCCGACCTGTCCGTCGGACGGGCGCCGGTGGGCGGTGGTCACCAGGGGCTCGGCGGGCGGCTTCGGCAATCGCCGCCCGGAGAAACCAGTACCGGGAATCAGGCCGCGACGAGCTCCTTCTCGCGGGCCGGTGTCTTGACCTTGGGCTTCTTGTTCGGCAGCGAGAGCCGGAAGACCTTGTGCCACGCGGAGAACACCTGCTTGGGCAGCGGCCCGGTGACGTACTCCAGCTCGTACTTTTCGAACAGCGCGCGCACCTTCACCGCGACTTCGGCGTACCGGTTGCTCGGCAGGTCCGGGAACAGGTGGTGCTCGATCTGGTGAGACAGGTTGCCCGTCATGAAGTGCATGGCCCTGCTGCCGCTGATGTTCGCCGAGCCCATCATCTGGCGCAGGTACCACTGGCCGCGCGTCTCGCCCTCGACCGACTGGCGCTCGAAGACCTGTACGCCCTCGGGGAAGTGCCCGCACATGATCACCGAGTGGGACCAGATGTTGCGGACCAGGTTCGCGGTGAACGTGGCGGCGAGCGTGGTGAGGAACGACGGGCCCGACAGCAGCGGGTGGATCACGTAGTCCTTGAGCACCTGCTTGCGGATCTTGCGGCCCACGGCCTTGGCCCGCGCGCGGAACTCCGGGTTCCTGCGGCGGCGCTTGTGCAGGTTCTTGCCGAGTTCGAGGTCGTACGCTGCGATGCCGTACTCGAAGAAGCAGGCGTTGACGAAGTTCCACAGCGGCTGGCCGAGGTGGAGCGGGTGCCACTTCTGGTCCTCGTCGACGCGCATGATGCCGTAGCCGAGGTCGTTGTCCTTGCCGATCACGTTGGTGTACGTGTGGTGCAGCTCGTTGTGCGAGTGCTTCCACTGCTCGGCCGGCGAGACGTGGTCCCACTCCCAGGTGGTGGAGTGGATCTTCGGGTCCCGCATCCAGTCCCACTGGCCGTGCAGGACGTTGTGGCCGATCTCCATGTTCTCCATGATCTTCGCCACGGACAGGCCGGCGGTGCCGATCAGCCATGCGGGCGGGAAGATCGAGAACAGCAGCACGCCCCTGCTGGCCAGTTCGAGCTTGCGCTGCGCCGAGATGACCTTGCGGATGTACGCGGCGTCCTTCTCGCCCCGGTCGGCGAGCACCTCGTCGCGGATCGCGTCCAGCTCGCGGCCTAGCTCCTCGATCTGCTCGGCGGTCAGGTGGGCGGTGGGGTCGATGGCGGTCAAGGTGCCTACCGTTCGATGTCGCAGGGGCCCGCCGCGGCGGACACGCAGGTCTGGATGAGGACACCCGGCTCGGCCTCGGTGATCTCGCCGGTGCGCAGGTCGCGGACGGCGCCCGCCTTGAGCGGCGTGACGCAGCCGAAGCAGATGCCCATGCGGCACCCGGAGGGCATGAGCACGCCGGCCTCCTCGCCGATGTCCAGCAAGGGCGTGGCGCCGTCCGCGTCGACGGTCTTGCCGCTGGCGCTGAACGTGACCTCGCCGCCGTCGCTGCCGCCGTCGCTGTTGCCGTTGCCGTTGCCGTTGCCGTCGCCGGCGATGCGGGGGCGGAAGCGTTCGGTGTGCAGGCGCTCTTGGACGCCGTTCTCGGTCCAGTGCTCCTCTGCGGCGTCGAGCAGGCCCGCAGGCCCGCAGGCCCAGGTCTCGCGCTCGGCCCAGTCGGGCACGAGTTCGCCGAGACGGGCGATGTCGAGCCTGCCGTCTGTGTCGGTGTGCACCTCCGTGAGGCGCAGCTTCTTGTCCGCGACCAGGCCGTGCAGTTCGTCGCGGAAGATCACGTCTTGCGGCTGTGGTGCGCAGTGGACCAGGACGACGTCGTCGACCTCGGTATCGCGCAGCATGCCCATCACGGGCGTGATGCCGCTGCCGGCCGTCAGGTAGAGCACCTTGGCGGGCTTGGCATGCGGCAGCACGAAGTCACCGGTCGGCTGGTCGAGCTGGATCAGCGTGCCCGGTGTCGCCCTGTGGACGAGGTGGTTGCTGACCTTGCCGTCCGGGATCGCCTTCACGGTGATCGTGATGCGGCCGTCCCGGCGGTCTGTCGGTGAGGTGATGGAGTAGCCACGCCACAGGCGCCTCCCGTCGACGTCGACCCCGATCCGCACGTACTGACCGGCTGTGTGGCCGCGCCAGCCCCGTCCCGGCCTGATCACGATGGTCGCTGCGTCAGCCGTCTCGGGGTGCACGGCCTCGATGCGCCCACGCAGGTCGGCGCCCGCACGCAGCGGGCTGACCAGGTCGAGGTAGTCCGACGGCAGCAGCGGCGTCGTGACCATCTCCAGCAGCTTCCATGCCCTGCTGCGGAGGGCTGCACTCGTCATGACCCCAGCTTGCTGCGCCTCAGGGCGTAAAGTCCTGACCGTAGGATGTGAATCTGGTCGGCTGAATTGTTCGTAGGGAACAAAAACGTGAGCCATGCAATCAGGAGGGCCGCCGAACTGGTCCTGGATGAGACGACGGTCACCGCTCTTCGGGCCGCGCTGACGGCCACCGCCGACGAGGTCGTCCAGGCGATCATTGACGAGGTCCCGCCCTATGCCAACGCGCTTTCGGGCCGCATGGGCGGCACCATCCGCCGGGCCGTCCGAACCACCCTGGGTCACTACCTGGACCTCGCGAGCGGGAACGCCACGAGTGGCGACGCCGGTGACGCGGCCTACGAGCTCGGCCGCGGCGAGGTGCGCGACGGCCGCTCGATGGACGCCCTGCTCAGCGCCTACCGCGTCGGCGCCCGCGTGGCATGGCGATGCCTGGCAGCGGGTGCCGTACCCGCGGGTCTGCCCGCCGCCGAGGTCGCCAAGTTCGCCGAGCTGACCTTCGCCTACATCGACGAGCTCTCCGCCGCGAGCGCCGCGGGCCATGCCGACGAACTGGCCGCCCGGGGCAGGGCCCACGAGCGCCACCTGGAACACCTGGCCCGCGACCTCCTCGCCGGCGCGAGTCCGGACGTGCTGCTGGCCGCTGTTCAACGGGCCGGGTGGCAGCCCCCGGTTTCGCTGACCGTGGTCCTGCTGCCCGCCGCCCAGGCCCGGCCTGCCTACCGCGTGCTCGACCCGGGCACTCTCGTCCTCGACGACCTGCCGGACGCCACCGGTGTGCTGCTCGTCCCCGATGCCGACCGACCGCACCTCCTGCGGCAGCTGACCGGCCGCACCGCCGTGGTCGGCCCGGCACGGCCATGGACTCGTGCGTCCGCCTCGTACGCCCGGGCCGTACGCGCGCGCTCCCTTTCCGCTGAGATTCGCGACACCGAGGACCACCTGCCCGAGCTGGTGCTGAGCGCGGACGTGGACGCGTTCGCAGACCTGCGTGCCCGAGCCCTCGCGCCGTTGCGGGCCTTGCCCGTCGCGACCGCGGGGCGACTGGAGGAGACGTTGCGGGCGTGGCTGCTGCACCAGGGCAGGCGGGACGAGGTGGCGGCGGCGTTGTTCGTCCATCCTCAGACCGTCCGGTACCGGATGTCGCAGCTGCGGGAGCTGTTTCCGGATCTCGCCTCGCCGGACCGCGTCCTTGAACTGACCATGGCGGTGGGTCTTCGGGGCAGCTGACGCGTACTTCGACCGTCCACGACTGCGTCCGCGAGCGGGCCAGGAATCCTGCCTCGTTCTCGGTGTCGGTCCGGGTCCTGCATCCGGGTGCAGGACTCGGGCGCAGGGAGATCGCGCCGGGCAGCTGCACGGTGATCGCGGAGCATCCGGCGCTGCGGTGGCGGCGGGGCCGGGCGGGTGTCGGGCGGCTCTCGGGTGGCGGGTGTCGGGCGACGGGTGGCGGGTGGCGGGCGACGGGTGGCGGCGACGAACGGCGGCGAACAGATGACGGCCAACAGATAACAGCGAACGGATGACAGATTTTGAAATCTGTCATCCGTCATCTGTCATCCGTCCACTGTTCCCCCCGTCGCCCGTCAGCTCGGCTCGTACCGCCGCATCGCCCGCAGTCCGCCGTACGCCGCCAGGGCGGTCCAGAGCGCCATGATCAGCAGCCCGGTCCAGTGGCCGTAGTGGACGCCCGGCTCGGGCTGGGTGCGCATCGCGTACAGGCCGGCCCGGTCGGGCAGGAACTGGCCGAGTTCGCGGACACCGGGGATGGCGGCCAGCCAGGTGGTGCCCAGGAACACCATCGGGGTCAGCAGGCCGAGCGCGGCGCTGAAGTTGCCCAGCATCGCGGTCAGTCCGAGGCAGATCAGCACCATCATCGGGTGGTACAGCACGCCGGCCAGGAAGCTGCGGGTCAGGCCCGGGGTGGAGAGGTCCAGGCCGACGGTGGCGCCGACGACCAGGAACGAACCCGCCGTCGAGGCCAGCCCGAGCAGCAGGCCCAGCCCGGTGCCGAGCGCGAGCTTGGCGCCGTACAGTCGGCCGCGCCGGGGGACGGCGGTGAGCGAGGTGCCGATCATGCGGGTGTTGAACTCCTGCCCCACCAGCAGGATGCCGAGGCAGGCCACCGCGACGTGCCCGAAGAGCAGTCCGTAGAAGATCCCCCCGGCCGGGTCCTCGCCGGCCGTGTGGTCCTTCGCCCCGTAGGCGGCGTTGACGGCCGCCGTGACGCCGACCGTCAGCGCCAGGGCGACCAGCGGGGCCGCCCACTGCGAGGGCAGGGTGGTGAACTTGACCCGTTCGGCGCGAACCGCGTCGGCCATCGTGCTCATCGTCGCTCCCATGTCCCGTCTCCCATGTCCTGTTCGCCCGTGGTCACTTGGCGCGCCGCATCGCCCGCAGGCCGCCGTACGCCGCCAGGGCGGTCCAGAGCGCCATGATCAGCAGCCCGGTCCAGTGGCCGTAGGCGATCTGCGGGTCGTCGACGTACCGCAGGGCGTACTGGCCGGCCCGGTCGGGCAGGAACTGCACCACCCGGCGCACCCCCGGGACTCCGCCGAGCAGTGGTGAGAGCAGGAAGAGGGTCGGGACCAGCAGCCCCATGGCGGCGGTGAGGTTGCCCAGCACGGCGGTCGTTCCGAGGCAGAGCACCACCACCAGCGTCTGGTAGAGCACCCCGGCGACGGCGGTGCGGACGAAGGCGGGCCCGTCCCAGTCGGCGGGGACGGAGGCCGCGTATCCGGCGAAGGCGCCCGCCGTGCCGACGGCGCCGACCACCAGGCCGACCAGTGCGCCGAGCGTGAGCTTGGCGCCGTAGAGCCGGCCGCGTCGCGGGACGGCGGTGAGCGAGGTGCCGATCATGCGGGTGTTGAACTCCTGCCCGATCAGCAGGATGCCGAAGCAGGTCAGCGCCGCCTGGCCGAAGTTGAGGCCGTAGAAGACGCCGACACCTGGGTCGTCGGTGATGTTGTGGTCCTTGCCGCCCAGGGCCGCGCCGACGGCGGCGGTGACGCCCGCGGTGAGCACCAGGGCGAGCAGCGGGGTGATCCAGAGCGAGCGGAGCGTGGTGAGCTTGATCCACTCGGCGCGCAGGGCGTTGACGGCAGGGGACCCGGAAGACGTCACGACGGATGTCGCGGCGGATGCCACCGCGGATGTCGCGGCGGACGTCACGGCAGGGGTCGAGGCGTTCACGCGGCGGCCTCCGCACGGTACTCGACGCTGTCGGCCGTCATCCGCATGAACGCTTCCTCCAGGGAGTCCTGTTGCACGGCGATCTCGTACAGCACCACGCCGTCGGCGGCGGCGAGCGCGGCGATCCGCTCGGGTTCGGTGCCGCTCACCTCCCAGGCGCCGCCGGCGACTTCGGTGGCGTCGAGGCCGTGTCCGGGGTCGCGGAGCAGGGCGGCGAGCTTGGTCGGGTCGACGGCGCGGACCCTGATCCGGGTCCGGCCGTGGTGGTCGATGAACTCGGAGGTGGCGGCGTCGGCCAGCAGGCGGCCGCGCCCGATCACCACCAAGTGGTCGGCGGTGAGCGCCATTTCGGTCATCAGGTGGGAGGAGACCAGCACCGCCCGGCCCTCGGCGGCCAGATCGCGGAGCAGGGTGCGGATCCAGCGGATGCCCTCCGGGTCCAGGCCGTTCACGGGCTCGTCCAGCAACAGCACCGGCGGGTCGCCGAGCAGTGCGGCGGCCACCCCGAGACGCTGGCGCATGCCGAGCGAGAAGCCCCGGATCCGCCGTGCGGCCGCGTCCGCCAGGCCGACCTGGCCGAGCACCTCGTCCACCCGGCGGGCCGGCAGCCCGTTGCTCGCGGCGAGCCAGCGCAGGTGGCCGTGCGCGGTCCGGCCGCCGTGCAGTGCCTGGGCGTCCAGCAGCGCTCCGACCGTCCGCAGCGGGTCGGGCAGTTCGACGTAGGGGCGGCCGTCGACCAGGGCGTGCCCGGCGGTCGGCCGGTCGAGGCCGAGGACCAGGCGCATGGTGGTGCTCTTGCCGGCGCCGTTCGGGCCGAGGAAGCCGGTCACCACGCCGGGTCGCACCTCGAAGGTCAGGTCGTCGACGACGCGCCGGCCGTCGTACTCCTTGGTCAGGCCCTGGATCTCGATCACGGCCCGCTCCCCTCGTCTCGTCGTCTTGGCGGTCTTCGCCGGTGCTCGCTGTGGTCGGCCCCGGGCGGTGGTTCCATTCGACCGGAGCGGGCCGGTGCGGCGGATCCCGCCGGGGCGGGGAGCCGCCTCCCTCCCGGGAGGGAGATCGCGGGCGACCGGAGCGGGAGTCGGGAGCCGGGGGCGGACTGGCAGGATGGCCCGATGTCCAAGATCGCAGTGCTGAAGAGCGCGGTGTCCGTGACCGCGGCGCCGCTGAGCGCGGTGTCCGGGCTCTTCGCGCCGCTGGTGGCCGGCACCACCTACGCACGGATGCTGCACCTGCTGGTGGGGTGGTTCTTCGCGGGCATCGTGCTGATGGTCTATCCGGGGACGTACCACAAGGGCCTCGGCGAGATCCTGATGGCGGGCGTCTCGGTGGACGTCGTGCTGCTCGCGCTGGCCGCGCTCATACCGGCCGCCCGCCGGGCCGAGGGGGTGCAGGCGCGGCTGCTGCTGGTGCCCGACCGCGAGGAGGACATCGCCACCGAGCCCTCCCTCACCTGGGCCGACCGGCGGCGGACGGCCGGCTGGCTGATCGGGCGGGTCGCGCTGGGTTCGGCGGTCGGGTTCCCGCTGGTCTTCGGGATCACCGGGGCCTTCGACCGGCTGACCGGCCCGGACGCTCTCTGGTACCTCCCGCTCGTACCGTTGGCGGTCCTCGGCTTCGGCTGGTTCCTGGTGTGCGCGGGCCGTCTCCAACTCGCCATGGCGATACGGCTGCTGGGCCCCTCCCCGGCCGAGCGGCTGGCCGAGGCGGAGCTGCGGGCCGAACGGCTCCTGGAACGCAACCGCCTGGCCCGCGAGCTGCACGACTCGATCGGCCACGCCCTGACGGTGACCGTCCTTCAGGCGGGCGCGGCGCGCGAGGTCGGGGACCGGGACTTCGTCGCCAAGGCGCTCGAAGTCATCGAGGAGACCGGCCGACAGGCCATGGAGGACCTCGAACGCACCCTCGTGCTGCTGCGCGAGACCCCGGCCGGGGCGAACGGCGTGGCCACCGAACAGCCCGGGATCGACCAGCTGCCCACGCTGTTCGACACCGCCAGGGCGGCTGGCAGCCCGGTGGAGGCGCGGGGCGACGTGAAGCCCGGCACCCTGCCCGGAGTGCTCTCCCGCGAGTCGTACCGGATCGTCCAGGAGGGCGTCACCAACGCGCTCAAGTACGCACCGGGCGAGCCGATCGACATCCGGATCGCCGTGCGGGACGGCCGGTTGGAGCTGCGCTGCGCCAACCGGCTGCCCGGCGCCGGACGTTCAGCGAACGGAGCGACGCGGCCTCCGGCGGGCGGAGCGGGCGGGGCGGGCAGGTATGCGACGCGCAAGGGCGGAAAGGGACTGCGCGGAATCCGCGAACGCGCCACGCTGCTCGGCGGGGAGGCGGAGGCGGGGCTTTCGGCGGCGGGCACGGCGGCGGTAGGCACGGCAGCGGCGGGCACGGCGGCAGGGGCCGTGGCAGGGGCCGCGGCGGGGGTGGCCGGGCCGTTCGAGGAGGGGAGCGGGGAGTGGGTGCTTGCCGTGCGCCTGCCCCTACGCTTGGGCTCGTGACGAACGATCTTGCGATGGCAGGTCCGGCCGGAGGAGCCGCCGGGATGACGGACATCCTGCTCGCCGACGACGAGGAAC
This sequence comes from Kitasatospora sp. NPDC127116, assembly GCF_042677365.1. Lineage (NCBI taxonomy): Bacteria > Bacillati > Actinomycetota > Actinomycetes > Kitasatosporales > Streptomycetaceae > Kitasatospora > Kitasatospora sp. NPDC127116. The sequence continues at coordinate 123,231 of NZ_JBHXTL010000010.1, read as the reverse complement.
TGGTCCGGGCCGGTCTGCGGGCCGTCCTGGAGGCGCAGGGGGACCTGCGGGTGGTCGGCGAGGCGTCCGACGGAGCGGAAGCCGTCGCCCTGGCCCGCGCGTTGCGTCCGCACGTCGTGCTGATGGACGTCCGGATGCCGGTGCTGGACGGCCTGGCCGCCACCCGTGAGCTGCTGCGCCCCGGCGCACCGGGTGAGCGCCCGCCGCGGATCCTGGTCGTGACCACCTTCGAGAACGACGACTACGTCTACCAGGCGCTGCGCGCGGGTGCGGACGGCTTCCTGCTCAAGCGCACCCGCCCGGCCGAGATCGCCCAGGCGGTACGGCTGGTGGCGGCGGGCGAGTCGCTGCTGTTCCCGGCCGCGATCCGCCGCCTGGCGGCCGGGCACGGCAACCCGACCGCCCGTGCGGCGATGGAGCGGGCGGCGCTGACCGAGCGCGAGGCGGAGGTGCTGCGGCTGGTCGCGCGCGGCCTCAGCAACGGGGAGATCGCCGAGCGGCTGTTCCTCGGCGTGCAGACCGTGAAGACGCACGTCAGCAGCGTGCTGGCGAAGCTGGGCGCGCGGGACCGCACCCAGGCGGTGATCGCGGCGTACGAGTCGGGGTTCGTCGAGCCGGCGGAGTGATCGCGTCGGGGGGCGAGACCGCGCCGAAATGACCGCGCCGTAGTGACCGCGCCGGGGGCGCCGGAGTGAGACCGCCGTGGGGCGTCAGGCCGGGTAGGCGTGCGTCTGGGTGGCCTTGACCGAGGCCCAGACCGCGGCGCCGGGCGTCAGCTCCAGCTCGGCGACGGCGGCCGGGGTGAGGTCGGCGGCCATCGGCAGGTCGCTGGCGAGCTCGGCGCGGACCCGGTCGCCGTGCAGCTCCAGCCCGGTGACCTCGGCCTTCCACAGGTTGCGCGCGCTGGTCTGCGGACGCTCCCGGTACAGCGTCACGGCGGAGGGCGGGAAGGCGACGAAGGCCGGGCCGTCCAGCTCCTCGGCGGTGGCCAGGACCGCCCCGTCCGGGAGTGTGACGCGGGTGCCCTCGGCCCGGCCCTGGTACAGGTTCAGCCCGACCAGCCGGGCGATGTAGTCGGTGCGCGGGTGCCGGGCGACCTCCGCCGGGCTGCCGGACTGCACCTGCCGGCCGTCCTCGATCACCACCAGCCGGTCGGCCAGCACCATGGCGTCCAGCGGGTCGTGCGTCACCAGCACCGCCACCGCCTCGAACTCGGCCAGATGGCGCCGCAGTTGGGACCGTACGTCGAGCCGGGTGCGGGCGTCCAGGGCGGCCAGCGGCTCGTCCAGCAGGAGCAGCCGGGGGCGCACGGCGAGAGCGCGGGCGAGCGCCACCCGCTGGGCCTGGCCGCCCGAGAGCCGGCCGGGACGGGCCGAGGCGTGGTCGGCCAGGCCCATCCGCTCCAGCCAGCCGGCCGCCTCCGCGCGCGCCTCACGCTTGGGGCGGCCCTGGCAGCGCGGGCCGAACGCGACGTTGTCGAGCGCGCTGAGGTGCGGGAACAGCAGGTAGTCCTGGAACACCACCCCCACCGGACGCTCCTCGGCCGGGGTGTGCACACGCTGCGCCGGGTCCTCCAGGAGGCGGCCGTCCAGGCGCAGATGGCCGCCGGTGAGCGGGAGCAGTCCGGCGAGGGCGCGCAGGGCGGTGGACTTGCCGGCGCCGTTGGGGCCGAGCAGCGCGACCACCTCGCCGCGGGCGGCGGTGAGCGCGAGGTCGAGGGAGAACGCGGCGCGCTCGACCCGCAGGCGGGCGTCCAGAGCGGGGCCGGGGCGGCTGTCGGTCTTCATCGGGATGGCGTCCAGGTGTCCAGAGTGCCCGGGAGGTCCCTCGGGTCCCTCGGGTCCCTCGGGTCCAATGCGCCCGCTGGGTTCGCTGGGTCCGCTGGGTCCGCTGGGGCCGGGGGAGTGTCGCGGGAGATGTGCGGGGAAGCGTCCGCAACGGTGTCCGAGGCCGTGCGCGCGGGCCGGGTCACGGCGTCGACAGCCAGCGGTCGCGCAGGCCGACCAGGACGGCGACGGAGACCACCAGCAGCACCAGCGACAGCGCGATCGCCGCCTGCGGGTCGGACTCCATGGCCAGGTAGACGGCCAGCGGCATGGTCTGGGTGCGGCCCGGGAAGTTGCCCGCGAAGGTGATCGTCGCGCCGAACTCGCCGAGCGCCCGGGCCCAGGCCAGGACGGCACCGGCGGCGATCCCCGGGGCGATCAGTGGCAGGGTGACCCGCCGGAACGCGGTCAGCCGGGAGGCGCCCAGGGTCGCGGCCGCCTCCTCGTAGCGGGGGTCGGCGGCCCGCAGCGCGCCCTCGACACTGATCACCAGGAACGGCATCGCCACGAACGCCTCGGCGATCACGACCCCGGTGGTGGTGAACGGCAGCGTGATGCCGAAGGCCGAGTCCAGCCAGGAGCCGACGATGCCGCGCCGCCCGAGCACCAGCAGCAGCGCCACACCGCCGACCACCGGCGGCAGCACCAGCGGCAGGGTGACCAGCGCCCGGATGATCCGGCGGCCCGGCAGCTCGGTGCGGGCGAGCAGCCAGGCCAGCGGGACGCCGAGGACCAGCGACACCGCGGTGGCCGCGGTCGCGCTGATCAGCGACAGGCGCAGCGCGTCCCAGACGGCGGGGCTGGTGAGCTGCTCGGACAGGCCGCTCCAGGGGGCCCGGATCAGCAGACCGACCAGCGGCAGGATCAGGAAGGCCAGTCCGAGCAGCGCCGGGAGCAGCAGGGTGACCGGGACGCGGTGCGTGCGCGGGCGGCGGCTTCGCGGGCGCCGCCGCGGCAGGGCCTGCGCGGGTCCTGCCTGCGTGGGTCCTGCCTGCGCGGGACCTGCTTGTGCGGGCTCCGCCGGGTCGCCGTCGGCGGTACGGGCCGAGTGACCCTGGTCCGGGCGGTCCTGCTCCAGGCGGTCCTGGTTCGGGCGGTTCGGCCCGGAGCCGGTGGTGCGGTCGCTCACGGTGCCTGGAAGCCCGCCGCGGTCAGCACCTGCTTGGCCTCGGGCGACTGGATGTACGCGACGAAGGCGGCGGCGCCGTCCTTGTTCGGGGCCTTGGCGAGGGCGGCGATCGGGTAGTCGTTCACGGCCTTGGCGGCCTCGGGGAAGTCCACGCCCTCGATCTTCGCAGCATCGGCCTGGACATCGGTCCGGTACACCAGGGACGCGTCGACCTCGCCCAGTTCGACCTTGGTGAGCGCACCCTTGACGTCCTGCTCCAGGGTGACCGGGGTGAGGTCGAGGCCGGCGGCCTTGAGCGCGGTCTGGGCGGCGGCGCCGCACGGCACCTCCTTTGCGCACAGGGCGACCTTCACGCCGGAGGCGGTGAGGTCCTTGAGGCCCGCGATGTGCTTGGGGTTGCCCTTGGGGACGGCGATGGCGAGCGTGTTCTTGACGAAGGTCGCCGGCTGTCCGCTCGCGCCGCCCGCGTCCGTCACGGTCTTCATGGTGGCCGGGCTGGCGGCGGCGAACACGTCGGCCGGGGCGCCGGAGTTGATGCTGGTGGCGAGGCTGGAGCTGCCGCCGAAGTTGAAGGTGACCTTGGCGCCCGGGTTGGCGGCCTCGAACTTCTTGCCGAGCTCGGTGAAGGTCTCCTTGAGCGAGGCGGCGGCGAAGACGGTGACGGTGCCGGAGGCCTTCGGGACGCCGCTGCCGGCGGCGGAGGCGTCCGGGGAGGTGGCCGAGGAGGCCGTGGAACCGGAGGACTTGCCGCCGTCGCTGCCGCAGGCGGTGACTCCGAGGGTGAGCGCGAGGACCGCGGCGGCGGCGACGGCGAGCCTGCGGGTGGTGGGCGTGCGGGTGCTCATCGGTGGTTCCCCTCCAGGGTGCGCGCCGGAAGGGGCGCGAGGGACTGGCCGCAGCTGCGGCCATTACGGCGATCATAGTGCCGCATATGCGAGCGATAAATCCCCTGTCGGTTTGCACAGGCGGGAGCCGGCGCGGGCCTCCGGACTGCTGTGGGATGGCTCAAAACGGGTGCGGGGGCACATGGCGGGGGCGCTCGGCGGGGTGGGTCGTGCGGGTGTGAGGCGGGTCGTGCCGGTGGGGCGGGGCGGGGCGTGGCGGGTCGCGCGGGTCATGCCGGCGGGGCCGGAGGGGGCGCGCGGAAATTGCGTCGCGCCGTCGGTGGTCGAACGGACAGAGTGGTGGCCGTCCGTACACGCGGCCGGGTTGGTCGCAAGCACCGCCGCGGCCGAACCGAGGGGAGGAGTCCTTCCATGTCCACGCTGCGCGTCACCGCGGAGAAGCTGACCGTCCTGGAGCACCCGAACGCCGATGCCCTGGAGCTCGCGCAGGTCGGCCTCTACCGGGCGGTGGTCGCCAAGGGCATGTACCGGACCGGGGACCACGCCGTCTACATCCCCGAACAGTCCGTCCTGCCCGATGAGTTGATCGAGGAGCTCGGCCTGACCGGCAAGCTGGCCGGCGCCCGGGCGAACCGGGTGAAGGCGGTACGGCTGCGCGGCGAGCTGTCCCAGGGTATCGTCTGCCGGCCCGCCGCACTCGCCGGCACCGACCTGGCCGCCGCGGCCGAGCGCGGCGAGGACTTCGCCGAACTGCTCGGGGTCGTCAAGTGGCAGCCACCGGTGCCCACGTCGATGAGCGGCGACGTGGTCAGCGCGCCCGACCTGCTGCCCTGGGTGGACATCGAGAACCTCAAGCGCTACCCCGACGCCTTCGAGCCGGGCGAGCCGGTGGTGCTGACCGAGAAGCTGCACGGCAGCTGCTGCCTGGTCACGTACGTCGCCGCCACCGGCGAGGTGCAGGTGTCGTCCAAGGGCATCGGCGCGCAGGGGCTGGCGCTGGTCGAGGACGAGCGCAACCTCTACTGGCGGGCGGTGCGCGCCTACGGCATCCCGGCCGCCGCCGCCCGGCTGGCGGAGCGCCTCGGGGCGGAGCGGGTCGGCGTCTTCGGCGAGGTCTTCGGCGAGGGCGTGCAGGACCTGGGCTACGGCTCCTCGGCGCGCACCGAGCGGCCCGGCTACGCGGCCTTCGACGTCTCGGCCGTGGTGGACGGGCAGCTGAACTGGTTCTCGGCGGCCGAACTGCTGGACGGCGAGCTGCCGTTGGTGCCGGAGCTGTGGCGCGGGCCGTTCGACCCGGAGACCGTCCTGGGGTTCGCCCGGGGCAAGGAGGGCGTCTCCGGGCGTGAACTGCACCTGCGCGAGGGCGTGGTGGTGCGGCCGGTCACCGAGCGCTGGAGCCCGGTGCTCGGCGGGCGGGCGATCGCCAAGGTGGTCAGCGACGCTTACCTGACCCGCAAGGGGGGCACCGAATACGAGTGAGACGGGTCCGGATCCGGCCGGGCAGGTCGGCCCGTCGGTGGGTCCGGGCGCGGCTCCTTTCGGTGCTGACCGCCCGTCGGAAGCGGCGGCGGGCACACCCCTGTACAGAAGGAGTGCCGATGACCATCGAACTCGTCCCCGTTCGGGCCCCCGGGCTCGCGCCCGCCCCCACCTCCGCGATACCCGTCCCGGCGGGGAACCGCCTGGTCGGCTCGCTGTTCGACCTCACCCGCCGCCCGCTGCGCAGCTACCTCGCGGCCCGCCGCGACCACGGCGACGTGGTGCGCTTCCAGGCCGGGCCGCCCGGGCTGCGCGCCGACTTCTACGGGGTGTTCTCGCCGGAGGGCGTCCGGCAGGTGCTGGCCGTCGAGGCGGCCAACTTCCGCAAGGAGGACCCCTTCTACGACGAGTTGCGGACCAGTGTCGGCAACGGGCTGCTGACCAGCCAGGACGCCGAATACCAGCGCCAACGACGCATGGTGCAGCCGCTGTTCACCCGGCGCCGGGTGGACGGCTACGCGGACGCGCTCGCGCAGGAGGCGCAGTCGCTCGCCGAGCGCTGGCGGGCGGTGCCCGGCGGGGTGGTGGACGCGGCGGAGGAGACGTCCCGGTTCGCCCTGCGGGCGGTCGCGCGGATCCTCTTCGGTGCCGACGTGGAGGAGGCGATAGCGGTGGTGCACCGCAGCTTCCCGGTGCTCGGCGAGTACGTGAAGGAGCGCGGCTACGCCCCGGTCCGCCTCCCGCGCACCTGGCCGACCCCGGCCAACCGGCGCGGTGCCGAGGCACAGCGGGCGCTGTACGGGGTCTGCGACCGGATCATCGCCGAACGGGCCGCGCGAGGCGGCGGCGACGAGGACGCGGACGACCTGCTCACCCTGCTCGGACGGGCCCGTGACGAGGACGGCGGGCGGCTGGACCCGGCCGAACTCCGCGACCAGGTCCTGGTGTTCCTGCTCGCCGGGCACGAGACCACGGCCACCGCGCTGGCCTTCGCGCTGCACCTGCTGGCGATGCACCCCGAGCAGCGGCGGCTCGCCCGGGAGGAGGCGCGGACCGTCCTGGCGGGGCGGGCACCGACGGCGGCGGACCTGGAGGCGCTGCCCTACATCACCCGGGTGCTGAAGGAGGCGATGCGGCTCTACCCGTCGGCGGCCCTGGGCGGGCGGCGGGCGGTCGCGGAGACCGTCATCGACGGGTACGTGATCCCGGCCGGGGCGCAGGTCGTGGTCGCGCCGCTGGTCACCCACCGGCACCCGGACCACTGGGTGGACCCGGAGCGCTTCGACCCGGACCGCTTCCTCCCGGAGGCGGAACGGGCCCGGCACCGCTACGCCTGGTTCCCGTTCGGTGGCGGACCGCGGGCCTGCATCGGGCAGCACTTCTCGATGCTGGAGGCGGTGCTGGCGTTGGGGGTGCTGCTGCGGGACTTCGAGGTGGAGGCGGTGGACCGGCGGGTGGCGCTCGCCCAGGGGATCACGCTGCGGGCGGCGAGCCCGATGCGGATCCGGGTGACGGCGAGCCGCTGACGGCCGGCGGCTGACAGTCTGACAGCGTGCGGCCGACAGCCGACAGCCGACAGAGTTCAGCGGACAGATGACAGATTTCAAACTCTGTCATCTGTCCGCTGTCGTTTGTGCGCAGCTCCCCGCACGCCGTCCGCCGCGCTGGACGCCCTCTGGGTAGACGACAGGGCCATCGGAACACATCACCCGCTTCCTGCGGGCAGCTTTTCAGATCTTTGTCTGACCGATTCCGGCCCCTCGGTAGCGTCCCACGCACCCCAGGCCGGAAGCGCACATGCGGTTGGCATATGCCATTCGTGTGCAGTCCGCCCGGCCCGGGGCGCCCGGGCGCACCGCGTACCGCCCCCGGGCCCGACCGGTCGACCGGAGGTCCCATGGGCACTCTCAACCATCTCAGCCTCGGCTGGCTGACCCCCGCCCTCTCGTACCTGATGGCCTGCACCGGCGCCGCCCTCGGCCTGCGCTGCACGCTGCGGGGACTGGCCGCGAGCGGTCCGGCCCGGCGGAACTGGCTGATCACGGCCGCCGCCGCGATCGGCTCCGGCATCTGGACCATGCACTTCGTCGCCATGTTCGGCTTCACCGTCGACGGCACCGAGCTGCGCTACAACGTGCCGCTGACCGTCCTCAGCCTCGTGGTCGCGGTGCTGGTCACCGGCCTCGGCCTGACCGTGGTCTGCTACGGCCGGCACCGCGGCCTCTCCCTGCTCTCCGGCGGCGTCACCACCGGTCTCGGCGTCGCCGCGATGCACTACCTGGGCATGGCCGCCCTGCGGATGCACGGGGGACTGCACTACGACGCCGGGACGGTCGCGCTGTCCGTGCTGATCGCGGTCGGCGCCGCGACCGCCGCGCTCTGGGCCGCCGTCACCATCCGCAACGTGTACACGGCCGCGGCCGCCGCGATGGCCATGGGCCTCGCCGTCAGCTGCATGCACTACACCGGCATGGCCGCCGTCCACGTCCGGCTGGAGCCGACCCGGACCGTTCTCGGCGGGGTCAGCCCGATGGAGTTCGTCTTCCCGCTCGCCGTCGGCCTCGGCTCGTTCCTCTTCCTCGCTTCGGCCTTCGTGGCACTCTCGCCGACCGCCCAGGAGCGGGCCGGCTACCGGGAGGCGGGCGAACTGGCCGTGGAGGAGGTCCCCGCCGCGCCCCCATACCCCGAACGCGCGTGGCACGAGCCCACCCCGGCGGCCGGCGGGCGGCGCGACGCCGAGCGGCACGACCGCGCAGCCTGAGCCGCACCTTCGCGCCCTCGCACCGCCCGCCCGCCCGCTCCCGGTCCGGCCCCGCAGCCTCCGCCCACCCGGCCTCCGCCCTCCCCGCCCGAAAGGCTCCTCACCCATGCGAGAAGACCGCGGTACCGCCCCCGGTACCCGCCGGGGTGCCCATGCCGGGCCGCCCGCCCGTTCGCCGCGCCCCGGCCCGTGGTTGCGCGGGCTGCGCCCCCGGACCGTCCGCGCCCGGATCATCGCCCTGCTGATGGTCCCGGTCGTCTCCGTCATCGCCCTGTGGGGGTTCGCCACCGTCACCACCGCCCAGGGCGTCTGGGGCCTGATGCGCCAGCGCGACGCCCAGCGCACGCTGCTCACGCCGGTCGCGGAGACGGTCGCCGGGCTGCAGGCCGAACGCACCGCCGTCGGTCAGCTGTTGGCGGCCCCAGCGGCCCCAGCGGCCCCAGCGGCTCCGGCGGCGATCCCGGCGATCCCGGCGACCGCCCCCAGCGCCGCCCGGGAGAGCGCCCTGCGCGAGGCGGCGGCGGCCACCGACCGGGCGCTCGCCCCGCTCTTCCCGGACCCCCGCCGACCCGACCGGGGCTACAACCGCGCCGACGCCCAGGGCCTGGGCGGTGAGGCGGCCGCCCGGCTGGACGCCCTCGGCGGTTCGCTCGCGACCCTGCCCGCACTGCGCGACCGGGTCCTGGCCAGGAGCGTCGGCTGGCCCGAGGCGTACGCGGCGTACGGCGAGGCGGTGGACCGGGCGCTCGCCGCCGCCGGCGCCGTCGCTCCCTTCCAGGAGCGCCAGGCGGCCGCCGACGCGCGGGTGCTGCTGGAGCTGGCCCGGTCCCGCGAACTGCTCTCCCGCGAGGACGCGTTGCTGCGCGCCGCCCAGCTGTCGGGCGGGCTCGGCGACGACCAGCTGCGGGAGTTCTCCGGCGCGGCCTTCGCCCGGCGCGAGTTCGAGCGGGGCGCCGCCGCCGACCTGCGCTCCGTCGACCGGGCGGAGCTGCTCGCCGTCACCGGGGGCCAGGACCACCGCGAGCTGGCCGGGTACGAGGACAGGGTGCGGACGGCCGCCGACGGTCGGGCGGCGGTCGCGGCGGTGCCGGCCGACCGCTGGGCGATGGTCGCGGGCAACGTGGCCGGCGCCCTGCGGGGCGTCGAGGACCGGGCCGGAAGGCTTGCCGCCGAGCGCCAGGACCCTTACGCACTGGGCCTGTTCACCCCGGCCGGGATGGCCGTGCTGCTCGGTCTGGTCGGCGTGGTGGCCTCGCTGGTGATCTCGGTGCAGATCGGGCGCGGGCTGGTCACCGAGCTGATCGGCCTGCGCAACTCGGCACTTGAGCTGGCCGGGCGCAAACTGCCCGCGACCATGCGGAAGTTGCGTGCGGGCGAGGAGGTGGACATCGAGGCCGAGGCGCCCCGGCCGGTGGGGCGGGGCGACGAGATCGGCCAGGTGCACCGGGCGCTGGGGACCGTCCAGCGGGCGGCGGTCACGGCGGCGGTCGAACGGGCCGAGGTGCTCTCCGGAGTGTCCGGGGTGTTCGTCAACCTCGCGCGCCGCAGCCAGGTCCTGGTGCACCGCCAACTCACCCTGCTGGACGCGATGGAGCGCCGTACCGAGGATCCGTCCGAGCTCGCCGACCTGTTCCGGCTGGACCACCTCACCACCCGGATGCGCCGCCACGCCGAGGGCCTGATCATCCTCTCCGGGGCGGCCCCCGGTCGGGGCTGGCGCCGTCCCGTCCCCCTGGTGGACGTGGTGCGCGCGGCCGTCTCGGAGGTCGAGGAGTACGCCCGGGTCGAGGTCCACCCGCTGCCGCGCGCCGCGGTGGTCGGCCACGCCGTCGCCGACCTCACCCACCTGGTGGCCGAACTGGTCGAGAACGCCACCGGGTTCTCGCCGCCGCACACCCGGGTGCACATCCGGGGCGAACGGGTCGGCAACGGCTTCGCGCTGGAGATCGAGGACCGCGGCCTCGGCATGGGCCCGGAGGTGCTGGCGGCGGCCAACCGCCGGATCGCCGCCGCCGAGCAGACCGACCTCTTCGACAGCGACCGGCTCGGCCTGTTCGTGGTCAGCCGGCTCGCCCGGCGGCAGGACGTCAAGGTCTCGCTGGTCACCTCCGCGTACGGCGGCACCACGGCGGTGGTCCTGCTGTCGACCGCGCTGCTGGCCGACGAGGCGGCGGCGGTGGGGGCCGAGGACGTGCGGTACGGCTTCGAGCCGGTCGCGCCTCCGCTGCCCTCGGCGGCGGCGGGCGGCACGGCGTCGGGTGGCACGGTGGCGTCGGGTGCCGCCCCGACCGCCGCGTCGGGTGCCGCGTCTGGTGCCGCGGCGGTCGGAGCAGGACCGGTGGAGCCGGTGCTCGCCGATCGGGCGGATCACCGCGCTGTCCCGGAGCGGGAGTTCACCCCGGAGCACGGCCGTGCGGAGCGGCCGGCGGGCGGTCCGGGCAGTGGCCCGAACGGTGGCTCGCCGGGTCTCCCGACCGGCGTCTCGGGACACCTGGGACACCCGGGGCACCCGGGGCACCCCGGGCGCCGGGATGAACCGGGGCACCGGGAGCACCCGCAGGGCGGGACGAGTGACGGGCTTCCGGCGGCGGGTGGGCCGCCGCCGGAGGGTGGGGCGCTGCTGCCGTTCGGTGTCCGGGGCAGTGCCCCCGGGCCGGTGCGCCGCACCCCCTTCCGGGCCTCCGGTGCCCGGGAGGCCGGTCCGGCTGCGGAGGGGCGCGCGGGTGCGGCCGCCCGTCCGCAGTCCGGGCCGCCGCAGCCGTACGGCGCGGAGCCGTACGGTCAGGGCTCCCTCGCGGAGCCGGTACCCGGACCGGCCACGGACGGTTCCGGCTCGGACGGCGTCGGATCGCGTGGCCCCGGCTCGGACGGTCCCCGCTCGGGCGGCCACCAACTCGGCCAGGGGCCTGAGGAGTTGCCGCGCCGGACCCGCCAGGCGAGCCTCGCGCCGCAGCTGCGCGAGGCCCCGGCCCGTCCGCCTGCGCACAGGGGCCGTACGGCTGCCTCCTCCTCCGTCCTCGCCTCCGCCGGGCCGGGTTCCGGGGGCGGTTCCGGCGACGGCTTCGGTGCGGCGGGCCGCAGCCCCGAGGAGGCGCGGGCGGCGATGTCCGCGTTCCAGAACGGATGGGCGCGCGGTCTGCACCCGGAAGGCCGGCGGGACGGGCAGCCCGCCGACCCTCCGCAGCCGCCGCGGGCGCACCACCCCCAATCCCCGTCCCGATCCGAAGGAGAGCGTCCGTGATCGCCACCACCCACCGCGCGGGAGCGCTGAACTGGCTCCTGGACGAGCTGGTCCAGCGCGCCCCCGAGCTGCGCTTCGCCGTGATGCTCTCCGCCGACGGCCTGGCCATGGGCACCTCGGCCGGACTGGCGCGGGAGGACGGAGAGCACCTGGCGGCCGTCGCCTCCGGATTCCACAGCCTTGCCAAGGGAGCGGGCCGGCACTTCGGTGCGGGCGAAGTCCGCCAGACCATGGTCGAGTTGGAGGGCGGCTACCTGCTCGTCGCGGCGGCCGGAGAGGGCACCTGCCTAGCCGTGTTCGCCACCTCCCGGGCCGACCTCGGCCTGATCGCCTACGAGATGGCCAGGCTGGTCCGCCGGGTCGGGGAGCATCTGGGCGCCCCGCCGCGGGCGGTGGGCGGCCGGTGAATCCGGTGCCCCGCCCGTACCGGGGGCGACATCCGGAGCACCCGGGGGCCGACCCCGACGGGCAGCCCCGCAACCCGCTCGCCGCGGCCCACCGGGCGCGCTGGTACGACGACGAGGCCGGGCCGATGGTCCGCCCGTACGCGATGACCCGGGGGCGCACCGGGGCCGGGGAGCAGCAGTTCGACCTGATCGCCGTGGTGGTCACCGAGCCGCCCGACCCGACGCTCCTGCCCGGCGTGCCCGAGCCGCCGGTCGGCCCGGAACAGGCGCACATCCTGGCGCTGTGCCGGGGCACCCCGCTGTCCGTGGCCGAGCTGGCCGCCGACCTCGACCTGCCGGTGGGTGTCGTGCGGGTGCTGCTCGGCGATCTGCTGACGGCCGGGCTCATCCGGGTCCGCCGTCCCGTCCCGCCCGCCCTGCTCCCCGACGAGCGCATCCTCCAGGAGGTCATCCGTGGACTCCGCGCACTCTGACCACCCGTCCGCATCGTCCGCCCCGCGCGTACCGTCCGCACCGCTCGTACCGTCCGGACCGCGCGTACCGTCCGACCCCCTCGGCCTGTCCGATCCGTACGGCGGGCCGGATCCGTTCGACGCCGAGGATCCCGACGGCACCGTGCTCGCGCTCAAGATCCTGGTGGCGGGCGGCTTCGGGGTCGGCAAGACGACGCTGGTCGGCGCGGTCAGCGAGATCCGGCCGCTGCGCACCGAGGAGCGGCTGAGCGAGGCCGGGCGCGAGGTGGACGACCTGGACGGTGTGGAGCGGAAGACCACCACCACGGTGGCGATGGACTTCGGGCGGATCACCATCCGCGAGGGGCTGGCGGTCTACCTGTTCGGCACCCCCGGGCAGGACCGGTTCTGGTTCCTCTGGGACGAGTTGGCCCAGGGGGCGCTCGGTGCGGTGGTGCTCGCCGACACCCGCCGGCTGACCGACTGCTTCCCGGCCGTCGACTTCTTCGAGCACCGGGGCATCCCGTTCGTGGTCGCGGTGAATCGTTTCGCCGGGACGCGGGAGTTCGGCCCGGAGGACGTCGCCCGCGCGTTGGACCTGGATGCCGGGACACCCGTGCTGCTGTGTGACGCGCGCCGCCGGGCCTCGGGCAAGGAGGTGCTGATCAACCTGGTCGAGCACGCGGGCCGGGTGCACGCCGCCCGGCTGCTCGCGGACGTCTCGCCGGTGGGCTGAGACGGTGGCGGCGGAGGTGCAGCGGGCGGGCGGCTGACAGATGACAGATGACAGCCTTCGAAATCTGTCAGCCGTCATCTGTCGGCCGTCGACCGCCGGTTCTGTCAGCGGTTCAGCAGTGCCTCAGCTGTGCCACTGGAACACGATCCGCGTCCAGGTGGACCCGGGACACTTGCCCCAGACCGCCCAGGCCTCCGGTCGCGCGCCGATCCACAGGCCGGTGGTGTGCGAGCCGTCGGCACAGTAGGTGATGGTGCGCAGTCGCCCGGAGTAGACGTTGCAGTAGCCCTCCCAGCGCCAGCCGTAGTTGCCGGTGATGACGCAGTGGTAGGCCTCGGACGTGATGGTGTTCCAGGCCTCGGCGGCCCCGGGGGTGACGGAGCGGGTCCCGGCCGTCGCCGCGGCGGCCGGCAGGGCGGTGGCCCCGAGTGCGCCGAGGGCGGCCGTGGCGGCCAGCCCGAACGTGGCGATCTTCCTGGCGATGCAGCCTCGCACGGTGGTTCTCCTTGCTGAGGGGTTCTCGTCGGGCGGGTGTCCCGGACGTCGGGATGTCCGCGCGGTCCGAACGCGGATCGCGTGGTCCGAGCGGAGGTGAATTCCCGCCCCCCGTACGACTGGTGACGTGTTGCACACGAATGACTGCGCACAGTGAGACGACGAACTATGATGTGACCTGTGTCACAAGTAATCCGGTTGGCTCATGGTTCCTGCGGCCAGGACGGACCGGGTTCTCGGAGTGCCGATTTCCGGGGAGAGCGGCATGGCGGATTGCAGCGGTCGGAATGAGGGCGGCGGCGGACGGGAAAGGGACTTCGGTCCCAACGGGAGCGGCGGTCAATCGGCCGAATTCAACCAGGTGTTCACGGATCTGCTGCCCAGACTCCAGCAGGCGGCGGCCTCGCTCGCCGGCGGTCCGGCCGGTGCGGGGGACGTCGTCCACGACGCGTACCTCAGGATCGCCCGTCGGCCGGAGCGCTTCCTCGGCCATCCACAGCCGTACGCCTACGCGTTCACCACGATGGTCAACATCCTGCGCGACCAGTGGCGCCGGGAGCGCCGACGGGTGTCGATGCCCGAGGTGCCGGAGACGGGCGACATCGGCGAGCGGGACCGGGGGCTGCCCGACCTCCGGGCCGGTGGGATGGCCGAGTTGCAGGCGCGGTGGGAGGTGATGCGGCTGCTCGGCTTCCTGACCGTCAAGCAGGCCCGTGCGGTGGTGCTGGTCGACCTCGACGGCTACAGCGTCGACGAGGCCGCCGAGCTGCTCGGGCTGCACCGCAGCACGCTGGCGGTCACCCGGCGCCGCGCCCACGGTCGGCTGCGCGCCGTCGTCCAGCGGGAGCGCGAGCGTGACGGGGAGTGCGGTCGGGAGCGCGATCGGGAACACGCGCGGGAGCGGGAGCGGAGCTGAGGGCGCGGCGGCGGGCGGGCGACCGCCGCGCCACCCCGACGCACCGAACCATCGGCAAGTCGGCTCGGGCGCTGCCCCGGCCCGTACCCTGCGAATCGTGATCACGTACGAGGACGGCGGCCTGCGCGCACTGGCCGAGGACGGCCGCTGGCCCGAGCTGCTCGCCGCCTACCGGCAGGGCCGCGCGGCTGCCGTGGCGGAGGCGGGGGAGGAGGCCGCGGCGGCGCTGACGGCTCCGCTCGGCCACCTGATCGCCTACGCGGCGCCGCCCGAGCTGGCCGTCCGGCTGTTCGACCGGGAGGGTGGCGCGGGGACGGCCGCCGGGGTGGCCGATCATGACGCCGGTCCGCTCTGGGAGGTGCTGGCGACCAGGCACTCCTGGCTGCGGCTGGCCCCGCTGCTCGGTCCGGCCCCGGTGCGACGGCTGGTCGCACACACCAGGGCGCTGCTCGGCGAGGACCTCTCGCACCCGGCCGAGCCCGATCCGGAGGGCGTGCCACTGCGTCTGGAGCCGTGGGAGGCGGCGGGCTGGGGCGAGACGGCCCGGGTGCGGGAGTACCTGCCCGGCGGGGGCGCGCGCAGTGCGCTGCTGACCCTGCCGGCCAGCCGGGAGGGCCTGGGCGAGGTGGAACTGCCCCCGGCGGCGCAGCCGGGTGGCCGGCCGGCCGGACCGCGGGTCGCCCGGGCGCTGGCCGGGCTGGGCGCGCTCGCGCCGTGGGCGCAGACGGCCTGCGTCCGCGGCCAGGCCCCGGCGGCGGCCGCCCTGCTGGCCCGCGACCGGCGGGTGGTCGGAGGCTATCTGCCGTTCGCGCTCGCCTACCCGGCGCTGGTGCGGGCCGCCGCCGTGGGACGGTCGCGGGGCTGTGCGCACGGGAGGCTGGGGCTGTGGCGGGCGTTGGCGGCGGTGGCCGGGGCGGACGGTCAGGGCGGTGCGGGCAGTACGGGCGGTGCGAGCAGTACGGGCGGTGCGAGCAGTACGGACGGTGCGGGCGGGACGGACGGCGCGGATCGTGCGGGCGGGACGGACCGGGACGAGGTGAACGCGCTGGTGGCCCGGATGCGCTGCTTCACCTGGCAGGAACCGTCGGCCGGACTGCACCATCTGCACATCGCGCTGGAGGACCCGGCCAGTGGGGTGGCCTGGGTGGTCAGCGGCTCGCAGGAGTTGTGACGCGCCGGCCGGACTGCCGCCGGACCGAAAGCCGGATCGAAAGCCGGACGGAAGCCGGGCGGAAAGACGAAACCCTGGTCCGGCGCCGATTCCGGGGGTTGGTGGGAGGCGCCGGACCAGGGAGTGAGGGGGTGCCGCCGGGCTCAGACGCCGACGGGGGAGGTCCCCTGAGGGGTTCCCTGCGGGGTTCCGTGGCCGGTTCCCTGGGCGGGGACGTCCTCCGGGGCGTCGGTCGTGGAGCCGTCCGCCGCGCCGGCGGGCGCACCGTGGGCGTCGACCAGCGTCAGTTCGTCGAACGGCAGCTCGCCGGCCAGCACCTGCCGGGCCCGTTCGGCGTCGAGCTCGCCGGTCCAGTGCCCGATGAGCACGGTCGCGACGGCGTTGCCCGCGAAGTTGGTGAGCGCGCGGGCCTCCGACATGAAGCGGTCGATGCCGACGATCAGTCCCACGCCGTCCACCAGTGCGGGCTTGTGCGACTGGAGTCCGCCCGCGAGGGTGGCCAGTCCGGCGCCGGTGACCCCGGCCGCGCCCTTGCTCGCGATCACCATGAAGACCAGCAGTGAGAGCTGCTCGCCGAGCGACATCGGCTTGTCCATCGCCTCGGAGATGAAGATCGAGGCCATGGTCAGGTAGATGGCGGTGCCGTCGAGGTTGAAGCTGTAGCCGGTCGGCACGGTGATGCCGACGACGGGGCGGCTGACGCCCAGGTGCTCCATCTTGGCGATCAGGCGGGGCAGCGCGCTCTCGGACGAGGAGGTGGAGAGGATCAGCAGGAACTCGCGGCCGAGGTACTTCAGCAGCGCGAAGACGTTGACCCCGGCGACCAGGCGCAGCAGCGTGCCCAGCACCACGACGACGAACAGCACGCAGGTGACGTAGAAGCCGATCATGATGACGGCCAGGCTCTTCAGCGCGGCGGTGCCGGTGGCGCCGACGACGGCGGCCATCGCCCCGAAGGCGCCGATCGGCGCGACCCACATGATCATCGACATGACCCGGAAGACCAGGCGCTGCACGTGCTCGATCCCGCGCAGCACCGGCGCGCCGGCCGCGCCCATCGCCTGCAACGCGAAGCCGGTGAACAGGGCGACCAGCAGGGTCTGGAGGACCTTGCCCTGGGTGAGGGCGGAGAACAGGGTCTCGGGGATCATCCCGAGCAGGAAGTCGGTGGTCGACTGGGCGCCGCCGGCGGCCGCCTGGGCGTGGCCGGACTTGGCGAGCGCGGCGGTCAGGTGCAGGCCGCCGCCGGGCTCCAGGAGGTTGCCGACGACCATGCCGATGGCCAGCGCGACGGTCGACATGGCGAGGAAGTAGCCGATGGCGAGGCCGCCGACCTTGCCGACCTTCGCGGCCTTGGTCACCGAGCCGATGCCCAGGACGATGGTGCAGAAGATCACCGGGCTGATCATCATCTTGATCAGGTTGACGAAGCCCGTGCCGACCGGCTTCAGCTCCACGGCGAACCCTGGGGCGGCCAGACCGACCACGACGCCCGCGACCACCGCGGCGATCACCGCGATGTAGAGGTAGTGGGTCCGGTCCTTGCGTCTGGGTCCCGCCGCCGGGGCGGCTCCAGCGATCGACATCTGCGGCTCCCTTGCCGTGCAGTCCTGGTGGCCCCGGGGGATGGGCCGCTCCGACTATGGGCCCCGAAGTGACGGACGAGACATTTGGCTTGTGCCCATAGTCACGCGCTGACATACCTGCAGGTGGGGAGCCTAGTCTTCGTGCCTGTCGGAAGATGCGAGGTCGTCAACGAGCTGCAGGGTGTCAGCCAAGGCGGCGCGGACGCGCTCAAACTCCAGTGCCAGCCGCGGTCGGCTGACGGTCAGTAGGTCGATCTTGCGCGCCCGGTCGAGGTCGGCCTCGGCCATGCGGTAGCGGGCGGCGTGCTCGGGCGCGAGGTGGGGTGTGTCGCTGGTCATCGTCTCACTGGGGTCTGGTGGTTCGGGAGCGGCGGGCGGCAGGGCGAAGCTGTCGCGTATGCCGGTAGGGGTGACCCAGCGGACTAAGTGGGAGGGGGGCGTGACGGTGCGGGCGAGGGTGGGCATGGTGCACTCCGGGTGGGAATCCCCCCAGGATTCAAATTCGAACAAATCATAGCGAACAGGAGTTCGTACGATTTGACCCTGGTCAGGGGCAGACTTTTGATCATGGACTAGCCAGCGTCGGAGGGTGATCCCCCCTCCGACGCCAGACCAGGCGTACCTTGACCAGCAGCGACGCGACACGGGCCGTCGGATCCGGCAGGCACGGCAGCTCCAGCGCCTCACGCAGGAGGGCCTGGCGGAACGCTCGGGGCTGCACCGCAAGACGGTGTCGAAGATCGAGCTGGGCGAGGCCGGGCTTACGCACGATCACCTAGTGCGAATCGCTCACGGCCTCGGGCTGCCGATTTGGCGGCTGTTCTGGGACGAGTAGGCCGGCCGCACGCCGGTGCGGCCGGCCGGGAGTCGCTGCTGAGGTTCAGCAGCGAAGCGGACTCGCAGTCCGGACGTCGTACAGCGGCTCAGGCACGTAGCCGTTGTACGGCAGCAGGTAGCCGCACATCGGGCACTGCCAGTACGCCCCGTTGACGTACATGGCCACGCCGCATCCTGCGGGACAGGGCACTACTGATCACCTCCCTCCTCCTCCGGTTCCGACAGCTGGAGGATCCTCCGGCCGAATCGAGCGGCCTCTTCCCGGGGGAGGGCAGCCGCGACCTGGTCGATATGAACGATCACCAGGTCCATGGGGGCGACGCTCACGAAGAACGTTTCCCCGTGCAGCCCGTAAAACTTCTCCACCACACCAACACGCGGGTCATCCGGCTCCGGGTCCATAGGCCTTTTCCTTCCGTGGATCGGGGGCGTGTGCCCCCTGGGGCAACGAGGCTATCGACGGGTCAGTCACAAGGCAGGACCGTTGGGCGCATCGACGCCGGGCCGCCGTCCGGGCTGCACGGGTTTCGGCGGCGGACAGTGTTCGACAGCCGCCGTGTGTGCAGTGAGGTCCCCCAGGACCCGTCCCTCTTCCCAGCCTCCGCAGACAGGGCAGATGCCCCACTCGACTGGGCCGTCTTCGACAGAGCCGTCCTCGGCGGTGGTCACTCGGCCGTGTCCGCGGACGGGGCCTGCTGCGTGGGGCGGGCCTGTTCGGCTGGGGCGGGCTGGCTGGCGGTCTCGCGGGTCTGGCTGGTGCGGTCGCACATCTCCCGCACCCCGCGGAGGGCGGCGTACCACTCCTCGCTTTGCGGGTTGAACTGTGGCATCAGCAGTGCGCTTCCAGGCTCGCGGCGTACCGCGGGCATGCCGAGCACACGCCCACGGCGTAGGCGAGCCCGTCGTCCTCGACGTGCCCGGCGTTGGTCAACCGACCCGTACTACCGCAGGCGACGCAGGCGGTGCCGGATCGCTGGGCCGGGGTCAGCCTGGCGCCGGAGCGTGGGGCGACCACCCGCACGCTGTCGCCGAGGTAGCCGGAGGCGGCGTCCTGCAGGTCGTGACGGCGGGCGAGTTCCTGGGGCGTGCGGGTGAGTGTGGGGGCCATCGTCTCTCCTCGGTGTAGGTCCCGATACAGAGAGTGTCGGCCGCGCGAAGGCCCCGAACTATCACAGTCTGGTGATAGTCCGGGGCCAATGTGTGATAGTCAGTCAGATGCCAACCCAGTGGGCGAGGTTGACCAACGTGCCAGGAGTGGCCCGCCGTGCCGACAGCAGCCCGGCGACGGTCTCACGCACCATGGGCTGATACCGGGTCTGCTGCGGCGCCACCTCCCGCGCACGCTGCAGCGTTTGCTGGGCCTGGTCGGTTCGGCCGGTCCACAGCTGTGCGCGGGCAACTTCTGCGAGGTGCGCGGCCACCCGCGACGCAGGCCAGTCCGCGGGAATCGCCAGCCCGGCGGCGGCCTGAAGGGCCTCGGCGTACTGACACTGCTCGGCCAGCACAGCAACCTGATGGGTCGCAACGTTGGTCGGGCCGAAGCTCAGCCAGTGCACCCTGCCAGCTTCACCCGTTGCCGCGGCCGTGCGGGAGGCCTCCGCGATGTGGCTGGCCGCGATGTCCCCGTCCCCCGCTCGGGCGGCGAGAACCGCGGCGCCGAGGTGTAGTTGGCCGGTGACGACGTTGCGCGTGCGCCCGGGCTCACCCTGTTCGAGAGTTTCCAGTCCGACCGTGACGAGTCGCTGGCCCATCCGGTACTGACCGGCCCGGAGGTAGACCAGCGACCGGAGGTACTGCCGCATGCCTGCAAGGACCGGGTCCGAGGCGCGCTGGGCGGCCCAGTCGAGGCGGTCGAGGGCGACCACGCACAAGTCGGGGTAGCCCAGCTTCGTGGTGATGTCGTAGGCGGTGCGGTAGGTGCTGGCGAGCGTGCTCCAGGCCTCGGTGGTCTGAGCGATCCACGCCGCAGTGGTGGCTTCGGCGATCAGGTCCGGCAGACCAGCGGCGGCGTCCTTGAGCCGGCCGTCGCGCACCGCGGCGCACAACTGGTCGGCCTCCGCAGCAAGGGCCGGGATACCACGCGGGGTGACGTCCGGGTCGGCGCCGAGGTCGTACAGGTCAAGCGCCTCGCGGATCGGCTGGATGAGGCCGTCAAGCTCGTCTTGCTGGAGCTCGGTGAGGTAAGGCTGGCCGGTCAGGTCCGTCGTCTGTACGGACAAGGCCCGGGCGACGGCGGCCACGACAGCCGCGGTGGCGGGGCGGGCGCCCTGTTCGACCTTGGCCATCATGCTGATGGAGAGGTGAGCGCGGTCGGCCAGCTCCTGCTGGGTCAGCCGACGCAATTTTCTGTACCTCGCGATGCGGGCGCCGATGTGCTCGGGGGTGTTGGAGGGCATACTGGGCTCCGTTCGTAGCGACCACTGCGGACGATACCCGCTGTAGGTGGCGGGCAGCCGTCGGCGGCGGAGTCCAGCACTCCGCCGCCGCTTGCTGTTTGATGACCGCATGGACTCCTGGGACACGGTCGAGCTGCACGGTGGCCCGCTGGACGGCGAGTGCGCCGTCGTCGACCCTGACGACCCCGACCCCGGTACCGCCCTCACCAGCCCCCACAGTGCCTACGGGCCCGCCGGCCGGTTCTGGTACGCGCCGGACGAGCACGGCGTGTGGCGGTGGATCGGCGACACGCCCTGAGACGCTGCCTACTCCCCGGGCCCCACCGCGCGAAGTGCCTCCGCCAGCAGGACGTCCAGGAGGGCGCACACCCCCTCGTCAGCGTCGTGAAGCGCGCGCTCGATCGCATCCTCGACTCGGGCCCGAGGCGCCGGTGCGAGGCTTTCGGCGGCGACCGCCATACGGCCGAGGTGCATGGCCAGGGCTGGTGACAGATCGGTCATGCCGCCCATAGTGGCGCGCGTCGACGGTCGGTCGGGTCGGAACACACGAACCGCCCCCGCCCTCCCGAAGGAGAGCGGGGGCGTCGTTGTTCAGCGGGCGAGCATCTGGGCCAGCGCACCGCCGCCAGTGCCGAGCACCACAGCCGCACCCACAGCCATCCAGACCCTGACCTCGAGGCCCCGGATGCGCTGCTCGTGGTCGGCGATCGTCTCCCGGTGCTCGCGCTGGTCGCCGAGGATCTGATCGATCTTGCCTTCCATCCGGATCTGGCCGTCCGCGATGCGCCTCACCTCCGCTAGGGTCTGGGCCGGGCTGATGTACACCCCGGCGTCCGGGGCAGGGCTGGTCACTGGCGACTCCGGCCGAGCAGGGCGGCGCTGTTCGGGTCACCGATGAGCGTGGCGACCGCGCTCTTCAGCACCGTCAGCGCGGCCGGCAGCGCCGCCACCGCCGCCGCACGCAACGTGCCGACCGAGGCCAGGTCCACCCCGTCAGCCAGCAGCAGACCGAGGAACGCCACCGCATACGTCGCCACCGTGCGCTCGACCAGGTCCAGGACGAACTTCCGCATGGTCAGGACTCCTTCGAGGCAAGCTTGGTCGCGAGCTGGTTGACGGTGGTGGTCAGCGCCTGCACCATGGCGGTGAGCTGGTTGATCTTGCTGTCCGCCTCCTTGGCACCGTTGAAGGCCTCGACCAGGCTCGGCCGGTAGCCGTTGGGCAGGGCCGCGAAGTCGGGCATCGGCGAGGCCAGCACCGACGACAGCACCGACTTCACGATGTCCGGCAGGTCAGCGCGGAGCTGGTCGACCTTGTCGTTCGCCTCGCAGGCACCGCGCAGCAGCTCCGCGAGGTTCGGCACGTAGCCGTTGGCCAGGGATGCCTGAGGCACCCGCCAGTTGAACAGTTCGTCGGGGGTCACGGTCATGTCGATGTCCTCCTGGACGGGGGTGGGGGCCGGCGCCGGGTCGGGGCCGGGCCAGCGGTATGAGGTCTGGGGGCGGCCGCCGCGCGGGTCGCGGGGGTCGGCGGTCGGCGGGCAGCCGTCCGGGAAGACCGGGGCGAAGTAGCCGACGATGCGGCTCGACCTGCGGGCCGTGGCGTGCGACCAGACGCCGTTCCCCTGACCGGCGTCCGTCGAGCCCGCCTGAACGCTGTTGCCGCCCTTGGTGTAGACGTTGGCCGAGTCGAAGCCGACGACCAGCTCGGTGTGGCCGTTGCCGAAGTTGGCCCAGGCGCCGATCGACGGGTACTCCGACCACTGGCCGCGCTGGCGCGCCCAGTTGCTGAAGGTGACCACGTTGTCGACCCGCGGCACGATCCCGGCGAGGCCCACGTCGTCGTACATGCACCAGTCCCAGATCACGCACCACGGGACGCCGGGCTCGCCGAAGCGCTCGCCCCACGGGTTGTCGTTGTTGTAGCCCTCGGCCCGGGACCAGCCCTCGTACACCTGCTCGGGGACGGCCATCACATGGTCGAGCAGGCGCTTCCACTGCGGGGTCATGGTGGTCGCCTCCTAAGTGAGTGGGACGTCGTCGCTGACGCACGTCACCGTGAAGCTGGTGTAGTGGCGCATCACGACCTGGTAGCCGGCCGCGGCCAGCGCGGCACCGACCTGCCTCGGGTGCCGCAGGCCCCCGGTGTAGGTGCCGGTCTGGTGCGGCCAGCCCGGGATGTCCTCGTCCGACGAGAGGCCGTAGATGGTCCACTCGCCCGGGTCCGCGGACACGCGCTGCACGGCCAGCAGCCACAGCTCGACCGGGATTTGCGGCTGCCCGGCCGACGCGGCCGAGGGTTGGCCGGCACGACCGGCGAGGAACTCGCCGCTGGCGAACGGCGTCATCCGCTCGGCGAGTTGCTCGGGGCTGTCGGCCCTGACGGTGTTGACGAGACGCAACGGTGCTCCTGATCAGTCGATGGCGGAGATGAGTTGGACTTGGGCGCCGACCGTGCCGGCACCGGACGTGCGGACCGCCTCCACGGCGATGAGGTACTGGGCCCCGATCGGGGCGGACGGCGGGAGGGCGGCGGTGACGTCGAGGGCCGTCCCGGCAGGGACCGGGAGGCCGAGCTGGATGCCGTTGGCTGTGACTCGGACGTTGCCGGTGGAGCCGCTGGTCACCGTCGTCGCGACCATCACCCGGACCCTGCGCTTCCAGGCGATGTTGTAGCAGCGGGCCACCGCCGCGTACGACGTGCTGGCGGTCTGCGGCCACTTAGTTGAGTCCACGTCCTGCGGCGCGAGCAGGGCGGCCGCCGCACTCATGTCGGGCTGCTGGGCCCGCAGTTGGGCCAGGGCGGACTCCAGCTCTGCGAGCCGGCGGGTTATCCATGTCGGGTCGCGGGGCAACTGGTTGAGACGGGTACTGCTCATGCATCCTCCAGGAGGATCGGGGACACCCGGTCGGCCGCGGGGTTGAGCTCCCAGGCGTACGCCCGGGCGACGACCTCGGCTCCGGTCGGGTGTCGGGGCGACTCGGCGACGGAGATGCGCACGCTGTCGCCGAGCCCCCACTCCGTGCCGAGCCGCGGGGCCCTGCTCGCGACCGCGGTGACCGTCCACGCCCGGCTGCCGGTGCCCATCAGCGCGAGGTCCTCCGCCGCGTGCCGCTCCAGCTGGGCCGTGTCCGTGATGCCCTGGGCGGGCGTGGCCCGGTGTTCCCACAGCGGCCAGCCGGCGGCCAGCAGGTC
The DNA here is from genome assembly GCF_042677365.1 of Kitasatospora sp. NPDC127116. Taxonomy (NCBI): domain Bacteria; kingdom Bacillati; phylum Actinomycetota; class Actinomycetes; order Kitasatosporales; family Streptomycetaceae; genus Kitasatospora; species Kitasatospora sp. NPDC127116. The sequence continues at coordinate 99,759 of NZ_JBHXTL010000010.1, read as the reverse complement.
GGTCGCGGTGTGGGTGCTGCTGGTGGCGCGGACGCCGTCGGCCCGGTCGCCGCGGGCGATCACCGAAGTGGCACCGCGCCCCCGCTCGTACGACTCGGTCAGCGTGTACTCGCTGATGCAGCCCGGCAGATCGAAGACCGGCTCCGGCATCGGGTCGACCACGCCGATCGTCGGCCGGATCCGGAGTACGAGCTGCACGCGGGTCTGGGCGGCGTCCGCCCACACGGTGTCGAGCGTCCACTCGGGGCCGCCCTGCATGGCGCTGATCTCCTGCAGGTAGGAGAGGATCGGCCGGTCGTCGGCGTCGGCCGCGGTGTAGTCGATCAGGGTGCCGGAGGCGGTGGTGTCCAGGACGATCGGCGGGCCGCCGGTCAGCGCCGGGGCGGCGAGGGCTGCCATCACGGCGACCTGGTCGGTTGCGGTGACGCTGTAGTCGCTGCCGAGGTAGCGGCCCTCCAGGTAGCACTCCGGGCTGGCCGCGCCGATCTGCAGGACGGGCCCGGACCCGCCCGTCCTCGGCTTGGGCACCCCGGTCCACACCGGTACGCCGGTTGCCGTGTCGACCCCGACGAGCATCGTCCGGCCCGGGTCCGTCGCCGCCTCCCAGCCCGCGGGGGCGCCGGCGAGCACCAGGTCCAGCTGGGCGCTGGTGACCGCACCCATCCGCCGCGACAGCCCGCCCGACGGCGCCAACGACCGCAGCTCCTCCGCGATCGCTCCCGTGCGCAGGTCCACGCCCAGCCAGGTGAGTTCGACGGCCGCCACTCAGCTCGCCGCCTCGTAGTCGATGTTCCAGTGCAGCCGCGTGTTGGAGCTGGCGGCGACCGGCACCGTGTTGGAGATGTTGCCGGTGCTCGCGCTGGTCGCAGAGGTCTTGACGATGAATCCGGCCGTGAAAGCACCGGAGGTGATCTGGGTTTCGCCCTGGTACTCGTTGTCACCAGCGTTGACGTAGTCGGCCACGCCCAGCTGCAGGATCCCCGTCGACGCGGCCTGAACGGGCAGGCTCAGGCTCCAGATCCCCGTGCCGCCGTTGCTCGTTGAGCCGAGGATGAGGGTCCCCATCCACGAGATCTTCCGGCCGACCCGCGCCCACCGGCTGAGCAGGGTGCCGTTGCCGAGCGAGGGGTTCGTGACGGATGCCGTCCACGCGGGCGTGACGTTGGTGTAGTCGCCCTGTGCTGCCCAGTTGACCCCGTTCCAGTACTCGGGCTGCATGCGCAGGGTGTTGAACCTGGCCTGACCGGAGTACGACCCGGCGATCGCAATGTCTGCCGCGCTGGAGACCGGCAGGATGCCGCCGGGTGCGACGGTCAGCTGCCGGACCGCGCTGGAGACGGTGGCCGCGCCGGTGCCGCCACCGCCCGTGGACGGCACCGTGATCGTGGCCAGCGGCACGTAGATCTCGGTCGGGGCCGGGGTCGGGGCCGACGGCGTCGCGGACGCCGTGCCGGGCAGCAGCACCGTGTCCGCCTTGCGTTGGCCGCTGCCGTCCACGCTGGTGTCCCACACCCGCAGGTAGACCAGGTCGATCCTGGACCACGTGGTGTGAGCGGCCGCGAGCGTGCCGGGAGTCGTGGCCGGCATCTGGGCCCGGTAGACACCCTGGCCCGGCCGGTACAGCGAAGCGGTGCCGGCGGAGACGTTGACGGCCGCGCCGGACAGCGTGACGGCGAGGCCCGGGTCGCCCGGGCGGATGCCGGGCCGCGAGCCCAGCGCCGTGCCGTCGGCCATGAGCAACGCCGAGTCCATCTTGCGGAGCTCGTCCTCGGTGTAGCCCAGCGTCGGGAGCCACAGGGGATCGGTAGGCACGGGGGCTCCTCTACATCCAGGCCGAGCGCATGCTGGCGGTCATCAGGGCAGTGGGGTCGGAGCCGGTGGAGCTCCACGCGAAGGTGACGGTCTGTCGGGGCGGGACCTCGGGCCACTGCCCGGACATGTACCGGCGGCGGCTGCCGGTCCCGTTGAGGAGGACAGAGTGCGCGTCGGTGTCGATCGCGAGCAGGTCGCCCGCGCCGAGGGTGTCTGAGTAGATGAGCTGTCGGACGGTGCTGTCGGGGTACTGCGCGGTCAGCGTGAACCCTGGCAGCGGGCCGGTGATCACGAAGAGCGGCCGGGCGCCGATCGACCCGGCGTTGGTCAGCGTCACCGTGCCGGAGCTGCTGCCGGCCGGGATCGTCAGCGGCAGCGTGATCGGCAGGGTGACGCCGCTGCCGGCCGCAGGCAGGCCGACGGACGCGGACTGCAGCGTGGTCGAGTACCGGCGCGGGTCGGCCGCGGTCAGCATCACGCTGTACCGGGCCACCCGGTCGGTCTCGTACTTCACCAGCGGCGCGCCGCTGCGGCGCACAGTGACTTGCTTGGGGGCGGTCTCGGCGACGGTCAGCAGGGTGTCGGTCAGACTGGCCGCCGCGTCCAACTGATCGACGGCCGCGTCCAGCGTCGCCAGGTCAGGGGCGGCAATCGTGCCCGCCACGGTGATGACCCGCGTACCGAGGTACGTCTTCCCGGCCCACGCACCGTGATCCGCCTCCCGGTCCGAGTACTGGCTGCGGACCCCGGCCCCGGACCAGCCCTCCAGGCCGTCCTTGGCTACGGTCCAGGCGACCCCGGCCGCGTCGACCTGGCCCAACTGCAGCGTGCCGAGTGTGACCTGGCGGCCGAGCACCAGGCCCGGAGGGTACCCAGCCACAGGCCAACCCCCTCTCAGGTGATGAACTGCTGGTGCCGCACGATGTCGGCCAGTTGCTCCTCGATGCCCTGCCGGGCGCCGTAGAGGGTGATGTTGGTCGTCGGACCGCCGCCGCCCGCAGCAGCCGCAGCCACCGGGGACGCAAGCTGCCGGGCCGGAATCAGCTCGCCGGCCGTCGGCCGGGCGGGGATGAGCTGCTGACCGAACATCCCGGCGACCTGGTCGAGGATCCGCAGGCTGCGTCCACGCTTGGCGCCGGCCAGGGGGATGTATGCCTCCCCGCCGGTCTCGGGCTCGGCCCACAGCCTCATCGCACCGGCGGGCGCGATCTGCGCGACGTGCCGCTCACTGCCGGACGCGAACGCCGTGATCCCGCCTGCGGCGTACCGCCGGATGCCGCCGTTGGCCCAGCCGACCGGCTGGTGCCTGTCGGCGTACTCCCTGTCGTAGCCGACGGAGACGGTGACGGTGCGGCCCTGGATGTTGTTGATGGCCTGCTGGATCCGCGCGGTCCCGTTGACGGCGTCGCCGCTCGGCACCGTGATCTTGACGTCCTTGCCGCCGGGCAGCTGGTCGACGGTGTAGCCGACGGCCCGCAGGTCCTGGATCGCCTCGGTGGACGGCGCCCGGATGGTGATGCTCTTCCCGGGAGGGACGTCCATCACCTTCGCCTTGACCTCCTGGAGGTCGGCGATGGTCTGCAGCGCGCCCGGATCGCTGACCTTGGTCGTCACGGCCGGCGGCACCTTGGCGTACGCCGAGGTCAGCGACTCGATCTGCTGCTGTGTCCACCCGGCCTGGGACATGACCCGCTTGAGGGCCTCGACGTCCTCGCCGAACACCGCGATCGCCTGCTCGCTCGACCCCGTCTGCTCCATGACGGCCTTGGCGTGCGCCTGGGCCGCCGAGGCGGCGTCCAGGAGGGCGGACTTGTTGTCGCGCCCCTTCGCTGTGTGGATGTCGAGTTCGAGCCCGTTCTCCTTGACCTTGTCCCGCAGGTCGGCGAGCGACGACTGCATCGCGATCGAGGCCTTGGTGGCCGAGATGTTCTTGCCGTTCAGGGTGTCGAGGCTGTCGGTCAGCTTCTCGACCGCACTGCGAGTGTCGGACAGGTCCTGGGCCGTGACCCGGGATGCGTCGCCGAGGCCCTTCGTTGCGGAGGATGCGCCGCCGGCCGCCTCCGCCTCGCGCTTCGCGGCCTCCACCGCGCCGGTGATCTCCGGTGACAGTCCCTTCATCGCGCCCTCGACGGAGCGCAGGCTCTTGGTCCACTCGGCCTCGCCGTGGCCCGCGTCGGTGGCCGCGCCCTCGACACCGTCGACCTGCCGCAGGTAGGTCTCCAGCACGCCGTTGACCCGGGAGACCGCGTCCGAGTTGCCGAGGATGGCGTCGGTGACGTCCGCGGTCGAGATGCCCAGGGCCTTGGCGGCCTTGAGGACTCCGTCGGTCTCCAGCTTGTGGGCCAGCCACGCCCGGACGTTGGCCCCGATTGCGTTCGAGTCTGCCTTGACGGCTTCGGTCAGGCCCTGGACTTCCTGCTTGACGTCGACCGTCGACAGGCCGAAGACGGCCAGCGCGGCGGACGCGACACCCAACGCGATGCCCCACGGCCCGAGCATGAAGCCGGTGAACCGGCCGGCGGCTCCGGCCAGGACCGGCATCGTCTCCGCCAGGGTGGCCAGCGATGCCTGGAAGGCGACGACCTTCGGCAGGATGAGCCCGATGCCGCCCGCAAGGAGCGCCAGCGCCCCGCCGATGCCGAACAGCGCGATGGTGGAGGTCTGCAGCCAACTCGGCAGCGAGGACCACGCGTTGACCAGATGGGTGACCCACTGGACCATGTCCCGCAGGACGCCGGTGGCCGCGGTGCCGCCGTTGATCAGCGCCACTTCAAGGCTGCCCGACAGCTGCTCGATGTCGCCGGCCAGGTTGTTCATCTGGGTGCCGGCCATGCGCGTGGCGGCGCCCTGGTCGTTCACCGCGTTCCGGTAGCGGTCGACGCCCGCGGAGCCGAGCTCGTACAGGATCGTTGCCGCGCGCACCGAGTCCGAGCCGAAGATGGTTGCCATCGCGGCGTTGCGCGCCTCGGGGGTGAGGTTGCTGAACGAGCTCTTCAGGTTGCCCGCCAGCTTCGTCAGGCCGACGAAGCTGCCGCCCGCGTCGTAGGCGCTGAAGCCGAGCTGGTCCATGATGCCCTTGGCCTCGTCCGATTGTGGCACCAGGCGCTGAAGCATCGTCTTGAGGGAGGTGCCGGCGTCGCTGCCGATCAACGCCCTGTCCGCGAAAGCGGACAGCACGCCGACGGTGTCCTCCAGGCTGAGCCCGGTCTGCTGGGCCAACAGGCCGCCCATGCGCAGGGATTCGCCCAATCCGTGCACGTCAGCGGCGGATTTGTTCGCGCCGGCGGCGAGCACATCGGCGATGTGGCTGACGTCCGAGCCCCTGAGCTTGAACGTGTTCATCGCCTGCGCGCTGATCGTCGCGGACTCGGCGAGGTCGAGCTGTCCCGCGGCGGCGAGAGCCAGCGAGCCCTTGAGCGCGCCGGAGAGGATGTCGTCCACCGACACGCCGGCCTTGGCCAACTCGGCCTCCGCGCTGGCGGCCTGGGACGCGGAGTAGGCGGTGTCACGGCCCGCGATGAGGGCTGCCTCGCGCAGCCTGCCCATCTGCTGCTCGGTCGCGTCCGCGACAGCCTCGACGCCGCTCATCGCCTTCTCGAACTTGGCGGCGGTGACGACGGCGGCGGCGAACATGCCCAGCATCAGCAGTCCGGAGGTGCGGACCGCGCTGAACGCCTTCTCGGTGCGGCCGCCCGTGGCCGCGACGTTCCCAAGCGCGGCGGCCTGGCTGGTGCCGGCTGCGGCCGAGGCGGTGGTGGCGGTCGCGAGCGCGGCCTCCTGGGCCACCACGGCCTCCGCGGCGGCCAGGCGCATCGCCAGCGAGTTCCGGATGCCGGCGGCCGAGGCGGCGGTGGCCTCCGACATACGGGTCTCGGCCGCAACCACCGTGGTGGACGTGGTCTGCGCCGAGGTGGCGATCTCGGCCATGGCGCGCGTGGAGAGCGAGGCCGCGCTGGCGAACGTCGCCGGGACCTCTTCGGCGGCGGCCGCCAGGCGACCGACGCTGACGGTGGTGGCGGCCATGGCCTCCTGGGTGGCCCGGCCGGTCGTGCGGGCCACGGCAGCGGTGCGCTCGAAGGACGCCTGCTCGGCCGTGGAGGCGCGTTGGAAGGCGTTCTGCTGCTCGGCCGCCGAGGCGGTCGCGGCCTGGGCGACCCGGCGGAAATCCTGCTCGGACTGCGCGGTCGCCCGGCGGGCGCTCGTATTGTCCACGCCCAGGCGGACGGTGACGCTGCGGTCGGTCACGGCGCCTCCTTCCGGTGGACGTGGACGTGGACGCCCGCGGGGTCGCCGCCGTCCTGCTGGAACCGGGTGGTGGTCGTCGAGGCGGTGGTGCAGGGGTGGCAGCGGATGAGCTCGGCCTCCCACCGGCCCTCGGTGTCGGGGCTGGTGGCCTCGCCGATCGGCTGGCCGCAGCCGCGGCAGGTCTCGTCCTCGACCGCGAGCAGGGCCAGCGCCCAGGCCCGGTCGGAGTCGGTCCACAGCGGCTCGCCCGGGCCGACCACACGGCCGAGGAACACGGACCTGGGAACTCCCCAGGCGCGGGCGGCTTCTACTTCTCGCCGCCAAGGCCCGCCACGGTCGCGGAGGCGAGAAGCGAGAAAGGGACGGCGGTGGCCACCGTGGTGTTGAGCTCCCACACCGCGCCGAAGAGCGCTTCCTGCTGGCCGTAGGTCAGCTTCTCGGCGAGCCGCTTGTACTGCTCGACCGTCATGGCCGGCTCGACGGCGCACGCCGCGACGGCGGCCGGGCCGAACGTGTCCGGGTTGAAAACCTGGCCGTCGCCACCGGGGTGGGCCGCTCGCAGGTCGGACCACGCCTGGTGGCCGAGCGCCCGGAACCGGAACTCGACCAGGTGCTCGGCCATCTCGGCGCGCAGGTCCTCCATGCGCTCGGCGATCGGCACGCGGGGACTCCCTGCGAGGGACTCACCGACCAGCGTGGCGGCATCGGTGAGCTGCCGCTCCAGGGCCTCGTACTCGCCCTGGAGCTCACCGGCCAGGCACAGCGGCACGGTGGTCTCGCGCAGGGTCGTGCCCTTGATGATGTCCTCGATGTCCGGCATCAGGCCACCAGCGCGTTCGTCGCGGGCTCGCTGGTGACGAACATCGGCGCCGTCCACTTCATGACCTCGTTGGCGGCGGTGGCCTTGTTCTGGCGCTCGCCGCACACCGTCGGGTAGACCTCGACCTGCTGGCCGGCGGCCCAGGCGGTGTCGTAGGGCAGGCCGCGGCGCACGACCATGAAGCCGCGGGCGCCCTTGACGAGGGTGCTGTAGGGCAGGTCCTCCTGGGTGGTGGTGCCGCGCTTGAGTACCAGCTCGTTGGCGAACTTCGTGCGGCCGGCCTCCTCGGTGTCGAAGGTGCTGGCGAGGTTGCCGGTGTCGACCGCCGCCGTGGTGGGGTCGGTCTTGAGGCCGTCCGGGGTGATGCGCTGGGTGAGGTCCTGGGCCGCGGTCAGCTCGGCGACCGCGGGCGCGTTGATGTTGGCGATGGACGCGGCCCAGGCCACGCGGACCTTGCCGTCGCCGATGAGGTCGGACATGTGCCCTCCCGGGGCGTGGGAATGCCCCGGCCGGATCGGCGCGGGGCAAGGGGGTGAGCGGGGCGGGTCAGATGCGGAGCAGGGCCACGGTGACGCTGGCGGTGGACGAGTAGGTGACCGCGCAGGACCCGTCGGTGCCGCCGGCCAGGAGGCTGGCCGGGAGCGGGCCGATCATCTTGTCGCCGGTGGTGGCGGGGACGGTGACGACGACGTCCGCGGCCGCCTGCCCGGCCACCTTGGCGGTCGAGGTCAGGGTGACCGTCATCGAGCCGGCGGCCGCGTTCTTGACGTGCAGGAACAGCCTGTCGCCACAGGGCACGGTCGTGGACGCGGCGGCGGGGCTGTAGGTCGGCGTGAGGCCGGTCAGGGACACGGCCTGGGGGACGAGCAGGGGCACGGTGGCCTCCTCAGGAGGTGATGGATCGGATGCGGTACTGCAGCGGCTGGTACCAGCAGGGCGGGGTGACGTCGTCGTCGCGCTGCAGCGGCGGACCGCCGACCGGCTCGGGCCGCCAGCACACCCGGCCGTCCACGACCAGGCCGCCGGCGAACGCCCGCCGGACGCGCACGGCCGTGCCGATCGCGCCGTCCGGGGTGGTGGCCACCGCGGTGGCCTGCAGCGGCAGGTCGAGGTCGGTGCGGTCGTCGGCGAGCGAGGCCGCGGTCTCGATGCCGGGCGACGGGTACAGCACCACGTACGCCTTGGGCAGGGTGGCGCCGGCGGGGGCGCCGCCGAGGTAGACCGCGACGCCGGTGGCCTCGATGGCGGCCTTCGCGGCGAGGACGTGCGGCAGGTCGTCGGGGACCGGGGCGTTCACAGCAGGCCCCGGGCGAGTTGCTCGACCGCGCCGAAGAACCGCGGCTCCTCGGCGGCCAGCGCGCGGCCGCCGTCGTTGTGCGGCGGGTTCTTGCTGCCGCCGTACTCCAGGAGGTTGCCGAGCGCCCCCTGAGCTGCCCCCTTGTCGGGGCCGATCACGACGAACGCGCCGCCGGGGCCGACGGTCGGCGGGTCGTAGGAGATGGATCGGGGGTAGTGGGGTGCGTACCGGCCGCTGCTGGCGCGGGCGTTGGCCGCCCAGTCGCGCTTGATGTTCAGCGCGCCCTTGGCCAGGACCTGCCGGGTCTGCCGGTCCATCTCGGCGCCGGCCCGGGCGAGGTAGTCGGCGATGGCCTCCAGGCCGCTCACGTCCGCGCTCATGACCGGTCCTCCGTCTCCAGCCGCCAGGCCGTCGCCGTCGCGGACTCGCTCACGCTGGTGACCCACAGCGTCATGCCGACCAGCCGCGGATCCGGGGACACGTCCACGAGCACCTGGTCGCCGGCCACGACCCGGTCCACCGCGAGCGGCATCGCCGACCACGGCAGCGCGACCTGATACCGCCGCAGCACTACCTGCCGCTGCCCGGCCTCGATGCCCTGGTCCTGGGCGACGATCGGTTTGACCCGGGCCGGGCCGCTGTACAGCACCCGGGCGTCCGGCTGGCCGGTGGCGCCCGTCGCCGGGTCGTAGACGTCCTGGCCGGGCCGCACCAGGCGCACGGTGTCCAGCATCAGCGCCTCGTGGGCCGCCCGGCCGGCGGCCAGCAGAGGGAAGATGGCCATCAGCGGCTCCCCGTCATCCAGGCCTCGGGCGTACCGAGGGCCGCTTCGAGGGCCTCGAGTTCTCCGGGCAGCAGGTCGCCGGCCGCGGTGATGGCCTCGGTGGCGAACGTCCTGCTGTAGTCGTCGATCTGCTCGGACCGCAGCAGCCCGTCGGCGCCGGCCGGGGTGGCGCCGAACCGCGAGGCGACCGCGCAGGTCAGCTCGACGACGCCGTCCGGGACGGTGGTGTAGCCGCGGGTGTAGACGACTTCGACCTGTCCGGTGCCGCACGGGACGGTGAGCCGGTCGCCGTCCCAGCACCACCAGGGCAGGGCCGAGGTGGCGCCGGTGCAGTCGACGGCGACGACCGATGCCACGGCGGTGACCGGAGGTCCGGGAAGGGTCACGGTGCCGTCGTGCGCCGGGAGTCGGACGGTGGAGGTGCTGGAGGTGATCGGCTGGCCGGCTGCCCGCCGGATGCGGGCGGAGGCTCTCGCGAGGAGGGCGTCCGCGGCCTGGGGCGGGAGGCTGTAGCCGTAGACGGTGGCGTCGGCCTGGGTGGCGAGTGGGGGCAGGCTCATGCTCGCCTCCTACTCGGCGCCGTATGCCTCGATCAGGTCGTTCTTGGTCATGCCGTCGGCCTCGTCAGGATCGGCGCCCTGAGCTACGGCCCAGCCAACCCAGAGCGCCTTCGGGTCGGTCTTCGCCGGCTGCTTGGTCGGCGTGGACGGGACGTCGTCGTCGCCTTCGGTGTACGGGCTTCCGTCCTCGCTGACGCGCTGCAGCTGGCCGGTGGCGAGGCGGTGGGCGATCGCCTCGTGCAGCGGCAGGTCCATCGCGATGACCGCGCCGCCCTCGCCGCGGACGTGGATGGTGTCGGGCATCAGGTGTTCCTCGGGACGCGGAAGGCGGTGGCGGTCATCGCGACGGAGGTCTCGATGACGAGGGAGCCGTCGCTCTGGAGGAAGCGGCCGGACTCGAACGGGCCGATCCACTGGGTGGCGGAGTTGGCGACGGTGACGGGCAGGTCGCCGAGGCCAGCGGCCAGGGCGGGCGGGTAGGCGCCGGCCTTGATGGTGGCGGTGCCGGAGCCGCCGGAGGCGTTCGACAGGCGCAGGAGGGTCAGCTCGGGGGCGGCCTTGGCGATCTGGCCGCCGTTTCCGGCGCCGGAGGTGAGTGCGGTGCCGGCCGGGTCGGCGAGACTGCTGTTGGGCAGGAGGCTGCTGTAGGGCAGGGCGGTGCGGGCCATGGGTCAGGTCTCCGATCAGGCGGCGGGGTCGATGTAGGCGCAGGCGAGCATGTCGGGCCGGACGAGCTTGGCGCCGTACACGGCCAGGCCCTTGATCGCGTCGGAGAAGCTCGACTCCGGCCGGTAGGCCTCGGTCTTGACGATCTGGTCGGCGAAGGTGATCGCGGCGTTGACGCCCGCCTGGATGACCTGGGTGTCGCCGGACGGCACCGGGACGTTGTTGGACTCGTAGATGTCGAAGCCGGCGGCCCGGCCGACGAAGCCGTTGCGCAGGGCGTCCGGCGTGCCGGACTCGTTGGCCTTGATGAAGCGCGGGTCGAGCAGCAGGGACGCCATGAACTCCGGCGAGACGACTAGGTACCGGCCCTGGGTGGTGACGTTGGCCTTGGCGAGTTTGGTCCGCAGGGGGACCAGGACCTTGTCGTAGGCGTCGGTCGGCGTGGTGTAGATGTTGATCGGGGCGCCGGTGGAGCCGATGACGTTCGCGGCCTGGATGCCGGTGTAGAAGCTCGCGATGTACTGGTCCTGGACGTCGGCCATCTTGTAGGCGGCCCGGGACATGGCTTCGGTCATGACGTCGCCCTTGGCCTGCCGCTTGTCGACGTCGTCGACCTTGAACGCCCAGTACTTCTGCTGGTCAACCACCAGGGTCCGCTGAGCGTCGGTGAGCTCCTCGGGGGTGATGGTCGTGGAGTTCGGCACGTAGGTGCCGATGGTCGGGTCGCTGATCGAGGTGATGCGGACGGTGTCGCCCGCGTCGGAGATGTCGCCCTCGTAGTCCCGGTTGATGACCTGGGGGCCGCCGTAGACGAGGGCCTTGCGGGAGGCGACGAGGAGCTTGGCGCTCCAGATCTCGGGCTTGAATCGGGTGATGGCCACTGGTGTGGGTCCTCTCGGTTAGGAGCCCATGTAGTCGCGCAGCTGACCCTTGCGGTGAGCCTCGTCGATCTGCTCGGGCGTCATCTTCTTGACGTCGGCCTCGGTGAGCTGTCGGGGGCCGGTGGGCGCCTTGCGCGCGCCGCCGTCCCCGGTGCCTTCGAACCGGGGCTTGGTGCTGCCGGCCGTTGCGGCCAGGTAGGGCTTGGACTTGAGGAGGTCGGCGATCGCGTCGGCGATCTCGTCCTCGTCGACCTGGCCGTCCTCGTCGACCTCGAACTTGTCGAGGTCGAGGAAGCGCAGGGCGTCGCGGGGGTCGGACAGCTTGCCTGCGGCGGCTGCGCGGACCTCGGAACGCAGGATCCGCTCGTTGGCCCGGGCGGTGGCGGCGGTGGTCGCGTCGCGGCGGATCTGGTCCGGGTCGGGGCCGCCGTCGCCCTGCTTCGCAGCGGCGAGTTCGGCCTCCAGGTCGGCGGCGCGCTTCTCGGCGACCCGGCGGCGGTCGGCCTCGGCCTTGCGGCGGGCCTTCTCCGCGGCCAGGGCCTTCGTCCCGGCGTCGCCGAGCGGCTCGTCGTCCGGCTCGTCGTCGCCGTCGTCCGGGCTGTCGTCGTCCGGCTCGTCGACGGGGTCATCGTCCCCGTCACCGGGGGCGCCTCCGAGGATGGGCCAGATCGGCTGGAACCGGTGCTCGCCCGGGCGGGGCTTGCGCCAGCCGAGCGCGATCAGGCCCGTGATCGGGTGGACGGGCAGCTCGGCTGCGGACAGAAGAGGGTCAGTGGAGTCAGGCATGTCGGTATCTCCCGTTGCGGGCGCAGGTGCCACGCGTTGCGCGCGGCCAAGGGGTTCGTGCGAAGCTGACGTCATGTGGAACTTCCAGCCGGACCCCGTTCGGGGCTGGCATGCCATCTGTGCCACCGGGTACCGGGCCTGGTTCGCCACCGAGGGGAAGGCGCGGCGGTTTGCCGCGGCCCGGCCCGGTGGTGTGCCTCGCCCCGAATCGGTGAAGGACAAGAGTCAGACGATGTAGCCGTGCCGGTACAGCAGCTGGATCGCCTCGTCGCGGGTGCTGGCCAGCCGGTAGATCGCCTCCGGCGTCAGTCGGCGCACCTGCTGCCCGCGGGCCCCGGCTTCGCGCAGGCGCCGGCCTGCGAGGCTGCGGCGCGAGGTGCCGAACGAGGTCGTGGTGACCTGCTGGCCCGTGCCGGTGCGCGCGAGGCGCCCCCGGTGGGTGACGCCGTTCTCCACCCAGGACCCGGTCGTGGCCACGCCGCGGCGGGCGTTGACCACTTGCCTGATGTCGGCGCCGTCGCGGATGGCTTGCGCACCGTGGACAGTGAAGGCCCGGTTCTGCTGGGCGGCGGTCAGCGAGTCGAAGTACACCCGGGGGTTCAGCGTCGGCACCTTGGGGCGGTGCCTGCCGCGGCCGGCGACCGGGACGTGCGTGCAGTGGCAGTGCGGGTGCCTCTGGAACCCCTTGTTGTAGGCGTACCGGACCCCGGCGAGCACTGCACACCGCCCGCACGCCCCGCCGGAGATCATGCGGACGTAGCCGCTCAGGGCCCGGTCCGCCGTGATGCCGACGCCGTCGGCGGCCCGGCCCGCGTCGGCGACCTCGGTGTCCACGAGCATGCGGAGCTTGCGCTCGCCGACCGCCATCGCCTCCGAGGTGCTCGCGCCGGAGGCGATGGCCTCCTTGCTGTCGATCACGGGCAGGTACAACAGGCTGGCCAGGTCCCGGCCGTCCGAGGCGTACCCGGCGAACGCCTGGGCGACCACGGCCCCGGCCGGCTCGGGCCGGGCGCCCTGCAGCGCGGCCGAACGCTCGGTGTAGGCCTGAGCGCTGGCGGCGGACGCCGTCTGCCCTGCAGACACCACGGCCAGCAGCCGGGGCGCCAGCTGGGCCCAGGAGCCGGTGAGGTCCCGGCTGTCGAGGGTGCGCCACTCGCGCACCGCTCCCAGAACCGCAGCGGCGGCCACGCGGCGGCGCGCGACGAGGTGCCGCCCGGCGAGCTCCACGAGGTCCACGGCTCACCCCGCCGGCGAGGGCCCGGTCGGTACCCCGGACGGTGCCGTCGGCTGGGCGCCTTGGGCCTGCTGGGCGCTGTTCATCAGCGCCGACACCGGGTCCAGAGCGGCCTCCTGCTCGCGCATGGCCATCAAGTCCGCGACCTCGGTCGGTGTGAGGCCGTACCGCAGGGCGAGGTACTCGAAGGGGAACCCGATCTGCTTCAACTTCAGCAGGCTGTCGGTGAGCTGGGCCATCGACCGGGACTCGGCGTCCGCCCACATCACCGTGCCGCCCGCCAACACCCGGGCCTTGGCTGTCTCGCCACGGGCAAGGGCGATCAGCTGGAACACCTCGCGCAGAGCCTGCCCGTACCAGAGCTGCTTCTGCTGCACCTTCTTGACCTGGCCGGTCTCCGCCGCGATCAGCGCGTCGCCGGACAGGTTCGCCATCTTGCCGATGAGGTAGTGCTGCGGGGTGCGGGTCTGGGCAGCGATGTGGCCGACGGCGACCTCGATGACCTTGGTGTACGCCTCAAGGTTCGCGGCGGGCCACGAGTCGATGGCCGCTTTCTCGCTGGAGAGCCACAGCACCTTGTCGACGGCGAACTTGTCGAGCGGCACCGGCCGACTGCCGATCACCTGGCCGTTCTGGTCGAGGATCGGTGTCTTGGGCGTCTGCGCGCCGCGGATGACCCGCTGCGGAAAGGACGCGGCGTCGGAGGCGGTGAACAGCTGGGACCAGGTCAGGTTGACGGCGTCCTGCATGGCGATCACGCCGGACACGTCGCTGATCGGGTCGGACGCCAGCAGCGGCCGGTTTGGCAGCTCCACCAGGGGCACCACGCCCATGGGGTTCGGCTGCGGGTTCGGCTCGTCACCGGAGTTGCGCAGCTGCCAGGACTTCTCCAGTTCCTCGGCCTGGGAGAGGTTCGCGGACTTGCGCTCCTCGGCGCCGTGCGCGCGCTTGAGCTTCCAGACCTCGTCCTTGAGGTACAGGGTGGCGTACTCGCAGAAGCCGTCCTGCCAGGTTTTCAGGCCGGCCCGGCGGCACCGGCGACTGCCCGGTTCGTACTGAACGACGGCCTGGGTGGCGTCCTCGAAGGTGACGACCGGGGTGTCCGGGTCGTCCGGGTCGCCCCAGACGAGGCAGAACGCCCGGGCGGCCAGCCCGGCGCCGAGGAAGCCGAGCTGGGAGTCGGCGTCGAGGCCGTTGCGCTGCCACACGCCCCACAGTTCGTCGTCGGCGCTCACCTGCCCGGCCGCCTTCACGCCGACGACGGCGAGCCGCTCGACCGGGGCCTCCGCCACCGGTGCGACCCAGTTGTCGGAGAATCCCTTGTACGTCTTCTCGAAGTAGGCCCGGTACTGGTCGGTGGCGAACCGCAGCGGCACCCTGCCCTTGAAGTAGTTCTGGGCCGTTCGCGCAGTACCGCTCCGGTGCTGCAGCTCGGCCAGCAGGACATCGGCCAGGGCGCCGGCCTGTTCCAGGGTCAGTCCCACGATGCACCTCCTCTCACGCGGTCCACACCCACTCGTCGTCGTCCCGGCCGAGACCGGCCTTGATGGCGTCGCCCGCCGCCTCGCGGGCCAGGATCGAGCACACCGCGAGGTCGATCTTCTGCGTCGTGCTGGCCTTGCGGAGCACGTACTTGCCGCCGGGCCGGGCGGCCTTGCGGGCGTTGCCGACGTGCGCGGCGGTGGTCTCGCAGCCGTCGTGCCGGAAGCCGGTGTCCACCTTCGTGACGTCGGTCAGCAGCCGCTCGGCTGCGGCATGCATCTGCGTGATCCGGTTGGTGTGCCAGCGAATCACGCGCTGGTCGCCGTACTTCTCGGACCACGTGTCGACCTCGGTCTCCCAGTAGGGCGGGTCGAAGTAGCCGCGGACGACGTCGTACGTGGTCATCACCTCGTCCAACGCCGCGGCGACCTCCAGCCGCGGGACCTGGCCGCCCCAGTCGGCCGGGTCCCAGATCGTCGGCCGCCGGTCCGGCCCGTAGGTGGGGGTGAACTGATAGCCGTCGAGCGTCTCGGCGCGCAGGCCGGTCCAGTCGTCGAGGTCCGAGCCGTCGAAGCCGAGCACGACCCGGGCCCGGGCGGGGACGATGCGCGGTTGCGCGAGGGTCTCCCACACGGCCCGCTCCAGCCAGGTGCCGGTGCCGGCCGTGATCCTGTTGCCGAAGAAGCGTTCGGCCTGGGCCAGGTCCTTCTCGATCAGCTCGGCGGCCTCGGCCTCGATGGCGTCGAGGTCGACCCAGCCGCCGGGCTTCTTCGCCGAGTCGCCGTAGACGACCCGGTGGATCTTGCGCCGGTCCGCCTTGAGCTTGTACTTCAGGTGCGGGTCGGCGAGCCGGTGGTCCCGGTAGATGTCGCGCACCCGGGATTCCGCCGTGCGCTGGGCCACCGAATCCTCGCTGGGGTCCCAGGAGTTGGTGGTCTCGATCGAGCGGCCGCCCATGCCGGCCAGGCCGCGGCGCTGTGTCTCGGCGACCTGCACCATGCCGGAGGCCACCGTCCACAGGCCGGTCTCGTCCTGCACCACGAAGGTGACGCGCTGACCGAGCCGGGTGCGGGCGCGGGAGGTGACCGGGTCGATCCGGCCGCCGCCCGGCAGGTTGATCCGGGTGTCGCCGGTGTCCGGGATCAGGTCGGCGAGCGGCCCCAGCTCGATCATCGGCTGCAGCGCGGCGTAGACGTTGGCGGTCTGGTCCTCGCTGTTGGCCGCGATCTGAATCAGCGGGGTTGGCCACGGTCGGCCGACCGGCTCGCCGTTCGCGTCCCAGCCGTCGAACAGCACCGGGCCGACGGCCTCGGCAGAGATCAGGGACGCGCTGAACGGACCCTTGCCCCACTTCTGCGGCCTCACCAACTGCGAGCGGCGGTGGGCGAACGCTGGCGCGCGCTGGCCGGGCTGGGCGTCGAGCTTCAGCCGGTAGTGGTGGGCGAGGAAGCGCCACATCTCGTCGGTGAGCCGGTACGGCTCGCCCGCCCGGTCGCCGTCCGGGATGACGCAGTGCTCCTCGATCCACTCGCCGACCGACCAGCCGAGGGTGGGGAACTCGCCGGGGTACTCAGCCCCCCGCCAGGCCATCGGGGTTGCTCTCACCGCGCGCCGCCGGATTCGCCGCCATCTTCAGCTCACTGCGGCGGATGGTGGCCTCGATCTCCCGCCAGTCCGGGCGACCGAAGAAGCTCGGCAGCCTGATGGTGACGAAGTTCCGCAGGCCGTCAACGCTGCTGGCCCGCCCGGCATAGAGAGCACGGCGCCGGGTGATCCCATGCTCGTGCGCCCAGGCGAGGGCCTCGTCGTAGGTGCCCGCGCAGATGACGTAAAGCATCACGTACCCCCTGCGGCCGCGTTCGGGTCGATCACCTTGAGGCGCTGGCGGGCGCTGGCCGGCCGCGTCCGGGCCGTCCGGTCCTGCCGCTGCTCGGCGACCTCGTCCTCGGCGACCTCCCACCGCAGCCGCAGCATCGCGAGTGGGTTGAGGCCGAGGCGGTCGGCCAGCTGCCGGGCCTCCTTGGCGGCGTCCATGTCGCCCTGCTCCGCCTTGGCCTTCCACCGGACGTACTGGGCGACCTCACGGGTCCAGCCGAGGCGCTCCCAGGCGGCCGCCTGCGGGGTGGCCCACAGCTCGGTCCACAGCTCGGCCTCGACCCGGCGGGCGGCATCCAGTTGGGCGGAGACGATGTTCAGTTCGGAGCGGGCCGCGTCGAGCTTGCGCTGGGCGGCGGCGCGCGGGCGGCCCTTGAGCGTGGGCTCCAGGAGCTGCAGTTCGAGCTCGTCGACCGTGCGCTGGGCGGTATCGCGCTGGGTCGTCATCACGATGTCGTCGAGCAGGGGCCAGCGCGGCACCTCGCCGGTACGGCCGCCTGCAGGCAGCTTGGTCGTCGCGTGCGTGGCGTTGCGCCGCCGCCGTTCGGCCCCCGGCTTCGGCGCCGGGCCCATGCCTGCCATGTCGCCTCCCCGGGTGTGCCGTTGCAGCACGGTGCAACCGGAGCCGTTGCGGCCCGGCCTGGTGTCACGGTGCGTCACTTGACGCTCGGTTCTGGGACTCCCAGACCCGTACAGACTGCGAGCTGCCTCCCCCGCGGGTCCCTGGAAGATCAGACCGGGGGTCACCCCCCAGGGGTCATGACGGACCGTAGTCAGTCACTCTGCGGAGTCGGTCGCTCACAGTGTCCTCGCTGGGGTGTCGCGCGTACTGCTGGTGAGTGTCGCCGTCACTACGAGGCCGTCAGCCATGCCGCTCGGCTACAGGCTGTGCCCGTTGTGGGTCAGGTGCTGGCTGTCCGTGTCCACCTGCTGGGTCGGCTGGGCCTGGACGAGCGGGACCAGCAGGAATCGCTTCCCGCTGTCACTCATCGTGGTCACGTCGATCAGGCGGCCAGCCCGAGGCGGCAGCACGCACCCGTCGGGCCCATGGTCCGGGTCGACAAGCAGGCCGGGCGTGACGGTGCCGCCGGTGGCGAGCGCCTGCTGCATCTGGTCGGTGGTGAGCGTGTGCTCCTCGGCTACCACCTGGCCGCCGTCGGGCAGCTTGCGAATGTCATGGTGGGTCATCACGGCTTCTCCGCCTGCCTCTCGGTGAGTACGGCGGCGAGGTGAAGCACGGCCTGGAGCAGGCCGGCGGTGGCGATGGCCTGGGCCTTGGCGGACCAGGCCATCATCACGTCGGTGGGCGTCGGCCCGGTGGGGATCTGGCGGAGTGCGAGTGCGGCCTGGTCAAGGTTGCACTGGGCCAGGGCCCGGTAGTCCTCGCTCATGCGTTCCATCCTCCTGGCTGGTGCTGTGCGGTCTCGCGGCTGTGGCAGCTGTGGCAGAGGCCGCGGCCGTGCTGCGGGTCGTCGGGGTCGTGGCCGGCGGCGACGAGCTCGCGGCGGGAGAGGGGCCAGTGGTCGGCGTGCTGGCTGGGCTGGCCGCAGGGTTGGCCGTGTCCGTGGTCCTGCACGGTACACACGCACGCCGGATCGCGGCCGAGGACGCCGGGGCGGAAGCGGGTGCGGTGCTGCTGTCCGTAGCCGCGTTGGGTACGGGTGCCGCGGGCGCGTTCGGCCTCGGCCCGATGTGCGGGGCAGCGGCCGCTGTCGGTCAGCTCGGGACAGCCGGCCACGCTGCAGACGGTGAGTGCTCTGCGTCTGGCCACGGGTGATCACCTGCCCTACGCTGAGCCGCCTCATTGGGGAGGAAGCGTGGACGACGAGTTGACGCCGCGGGATGTCCGCGAGCAGCAGAAGCGGCGGAAGGACAATGCCCAGGCGGCACTGGGGTGCGGGGTGCTCGTGCTCTTCGTGCTGCTCTGGTACTCGGCGTCCGGGGGCGGCGGGGATGATGCGGCCGCGCCGTCGTACCCAGTGGTCTCGTCGACCCTCACGGGGCGGGCCACTCTGGCGCCGGTGCAGGGGGTGCCTGCTGGCGGGGCGCACGAGCGCCTCGTCACGCGGACGTTGATCAGCCCGTGGCCGTTCACGGTGGAGTCGGGGACGTTGCGGTGCCGATCGGGGCAGGCGGTGACGTTCGAGGCGGGCGGGCGGGAGTACGGGGTGAACGGTACTGCGCAGGCCAGGTACCCGAAGCTGCTGCCGATCTGGGCCGACGATCCGGTGCTCGGCAACGGGTTGAAGGTGGACATCAGCTCGATGCTCAACGCGGGGCTCGCATTGTGCTGAGCGGGAAAGCCAAACGGCCCCGGGGGCGTCACCACCGGGGCCGTGCGGGCCTTTCGGTACCCGCTCCGTCGCCTCATCCGGTTGCACCCTGACGCGGGGAGAGCGGAGACGCGAGACGGAACTCTATGGGGAATGGCGAAGGCCCCGCAGCTGCTGCTCGGCCGCGGGGCCTTCGGAAAGTTCTGTGTCCGGGCACGCCGAACTTGGGGCCCAGTGTGGATCACCGGGGCCTGGCGCGTCAAGCGCCGGCCATGCCGGTGTGCAACTTGGCGAACGGGTCGCCGCCCGGGATCGGGTTGGCGGCTTCGTACTCGGTCCAGAGTAGCTGCTTCGCGGCGAAGAAGCCGTCGTCTGTAGGGGTGCTGCCAGCCCACGCGCCCTGTGTCTGGGCGAGCAGGGCGTCGGCCCGGTCTCGGGCGAGGCCGAGGCAGGCCGCGTGGTCGCGGAGCCGTTCCAGCTGGGCGGCGCGGTGAGCGGCGTTGTGGATGGCGTTGTCGTACCCGGTCGGCGTCATGCACTCACCTTGGCACAGGGGGCGTGACGGAGTTGGGCGATTCGGGTGGGGTGGCGCCCGATGGTGCGGGCGATGAGCTCGCGGGCGACTCCGCCAGCGTCGAGGCGGCGGATGAGGTGGTTGCGGTCGGTGCCGGCCTGGCGGGCTTCGGCGGCGCGTTGGGCGGCGCGGGCGAGCCACGGGAGCGCGCTCACGTCGAGCGGTCCGTCGCCGGTGGGGATGGGTTGCCAGTCCGTGAGGACACTCACGGAGCGGGCGAGGTGGTGCTGGGCGTCGGCGTTGCCGAGGTGGCACTCGGGGGCGGCGCTGAGGATGATCCGGCTGGGCCCGGGCTGCGGGGTGATGAGGTGCGTGAGCTCGGTGCGGCCGTCCGTGAGGGTGTTCACGGAGCCGATGGCGTAGGTGTAGTGGCCGGGCTGGCCGGTGCCGCCGGGGGCGCTGAGCTCGACGGTCACGGTGGTGGTGTCGCCGGGGTGGTGCTGGATGGCCCAGATGGTGGCGTGGCCGTGGATGGTCCAGGGGCCGGCGATGCCGTGCAGTTCGGCGGCGTGCCAGGCGCCGATGGTGAGGGGGCTCATGTGATGGTCTCCGGTGGGTGAGGGCACTCACAAACGGTGCGTGAGCGCCCTCACGGTGGGTGGGTTCAGGCGGCGTCGAGGCCGTCGAGGCCGTCAAGGAGGGCGAACATGCTGGCGTGGGTGCCACAGCGGTCGCACTGGATGCGGGGGTCGCCCTGGCCGGTGAGCATCTCAAGGTTGCCGCCGCAGCCGCAGGTGACGCGGATGCGGGTGCGCGTGGCCTCCTGCTCGCCGAGGGTGCGGTCGAGACGGCGGCAGACGTTGGCGGCGATGAGGCCGATGCGGGCGCGCTGCTGGTCGGACAGCGGTCGGAACGGGCCGTCGTCGCCTGCGATGCGGGCGGCGAGCCAGGCCGCGGCCCGCATACCGTCCCGGTGGGCCATGTTGAACCGCCACCGCCGTACGTCGTTGACGTCCTTGAGGCCGGCCAGGGCGAGCGAGCGGGCGACGTCGTCGTTCGGGCTGGCCGAGGGGAACCGGGTGGTGAACGCGGGCCTCTGCACCGTGCTGGCGATCTCGTCGGCGAGGGTGAGGAGTTCGGCCTCCAGCTCGGTGATGGTGTCGAGCACGCTGACGCGGAGCGGGGCGGGGCGCTCGCCGGGGGCGACCGCGGTGCGCTCGGCGCGCTCAACCGCGGCGGCCTGGTCGGCGGCGGCCAGGGCCTCTTCGTCGTCCTGGGCGTGCTGGAGGCCCATGATCGGCGGCCAAGTGCGCGGGGTGGAGGCCTCGAGGAGCTCGCGCAGCACGGGCCACTGAGCGGCGATGTGGGTGAGGTCGGTGTGGGCGGTGCTCATGGTGGCTCCTGGGCGTTGGGTGGTGCGGTGGTGGGCGCGGGTGGCCGGGTTACAGCTGCTGGAACTCGGCGGTGATGAGGCGGATGAACTCGGCGTCGACCCGGTCCTGTTCGGCCTGGGCGCGGTCGGCTTCGGTGTGCTCGCCGCGGATGGTGCCGAGCCAGTAGATGCCGATGAGGGATGCCGGGCCGCCGAGGGCGAGGACGACCAGGGCGGTCACCGGCGGCGTCGCTCGGCGCGGTTGGTCGCGCGTTTCTTCGTGGGCGGGGCCGCGGGGGCGGCGGCGTCGAGGACGGCCTGTGCGGCTGCAGCCCAGGCGTGCTGGATGGTGCGGCCGAGCTGGTCCCAGGTGGGCATGGGACGGCCGGTGTGGGTGAGGCCGCCGGTCGCGGCGCCGTAGGCGTGGTAGGCGATCTGGGCGGGGGTGTCCATGGCGTCTTCGGTCGGGGCCGGGACCGGGGGCGGGGTCGGCTGGTTGTGGAGTTGGATGGCCTGGTCGACGGTGCGCACGCCGAGGGCGGCGGTCGCCCGGCGGAGGATGCTGTGGACGGTGCTGGCGGCGCGTCCGAGTCGTGCGGCGATGATGCGGACGGGGTAGCCCTGGGCGGCGTACCGAAGGACGTCGGCCTCGCGCTGGGTGAGGGGGCGGGTCACTGCTCCCCGCCGTCCTGGCCCAGCACCGTGCGGAGGTTGATGGTGTCCCGGCACTTGACGGTCACCTCGTACGAGATGACGACCTCGTCATCGCCGATGGTGACGGTCAGCGCGTCGTCGGGCAGCATCCGGTTGGGATCGACGGCGAAGTCGCGACGGTAGTCGGCCTGGGCCGCGCGCCAGGCCTTGCCGAGGTCGGCGCCGACGGCGGGGGTGGGCAGGACATGAGCAACGCGGCGGATGGTCATCTCGCGGCGGGTGTGGACGGTCATGGTGCTCCTTCGGGTGGGGCCTGCCGTTGGTGGGCGGCAGGCCGGGGCGGGTGGGTCAGCTCTGGCTGGCGATCAGGTGCCAGGCCGGCTCGGGGTGGTCGGCGTAGTCGAGTTCCAGGCAGGCGTGGTGCAGGCGCGCATTGCGTTCGTCCTGTCCGGCCGGGTCGAAGGGGGTGACGGTCTCGGTCTCGCCCATGTCGGCGTCGGCGTAGTCGGTGCAGAGGTAGGTGGTGTGGCGGTCGTACGGGCCGGCGGAGGCGTGTCCGATGCCGTCGTGGTGGTTGAGGACGCTGTCGCGGAGTTCCTCGCCCTGCCAGCCGGCGGCGTCGTGGTCGTCGGGGAGGGGGATGCCGTACAGCAGGACGGCGGAGTTCCAGATGCCCATGGCGGTGGTCTCCTCGGGGGTTGGGCCGCCCGCAGGGTGCGGGCGGACGTCAGCGGGTGTCAGCGGTGGGCGGCGGTCCAGCAGGTGGGGCAGATGTCCCGGCCGCCGGGGCGCTGATGCCAGCCGGCCTCTCGATGGATGGTCCGGACCTCGGCGGCGGTCGACGAGTACGGCAGGTGGGTGGCGGCACCGCACTCCTTGGGGCCGTCGCAGCGGATCTCGACGTAGGTGGCGACGCTCACGCCTACTCGCCGTCGGGGTCGACAAGCTGGAGGCCGAGGGCCTCGCGGTGCTCGGGGCCGAGGAAGAGTGCGACGGGGTGTCCGTCGTCGGTCTTGCAGCACACGATGGTCGGCTCGGTGGGGTCGGTGGGGTGAATGACCATGCGGTCCCAGAGGGTGACGATCGGGTCCGTGGCGAGCTGTTGGGCGGCGGCCTGTTCGCGGAGTTCGGCGCCGTGCTGGAGGAAGTGCTGAATCATCTGCGGGTCGAAGTCAGCGCCGTGGGTGGTGGTCATCTCGGCGATGTTGTCGGCGGCCTGTCGGTAGCCAGCGGCCTTGGCGGCGGCCAGCTCGGCCTTCAGCTGCCGGACCCGGGCGAGGAGCTGCTCGACGTCCCGGTGGGCGTTGAGGACGAAGTCGCGGTCGGCGTCGGCCTGGTCGCCGTCGCCGAAGTCGAGGCGGCCGATGGGGATGTTGGCGGCGCCGGGGACTCCGTGCTCGCCGAGTCCGGCGTATGCCTCGTAGAGGTCGGTGAGTTCGTCGGAGCAGACCTCGACGATGGCGTCCGCGACATCGACGGCGTTGAAGCCCTCGGGGCAGCGGTCGATGAAGCGCTGGACGATGCCCTGCACGGCGGTGTGCATCTCGTCGAGGGCCTCGCGGATGCGGTCGTGCTCGGCGTCGTGGTTGTCAGCGGGGTGTTGGTCGTGCCTCCACCAACCGCCGGTCGGACAGTCGATCCAGTGGATGGCGGTGTGACAGGTGGTGCACGTGGCGGGCTGGGTCTGGTTCATCGGGTGGGCTCCTCGGAGGTGAGCGCGCAGGTGATCTGGTCGTCGTCGGCGTTGCGGAGGGCGTCGGGCCAGTCGACGTAGTCGTTGGCCGCGCGGGCGTCGGCGTACCGGTTCCAGCAGGTACCGCAGAGCGGGGTGGGGGCGTGTCCCCAGGCGGGGCTGGCGGGGTGGACGACGCGGCGCTGCTGGCAGCGAGCGCACCGGGCCTCGACGGCGGTGTTGATGGGCTGGTGGATGCGTATGGTCTGCGGTCCGGATCGGGCGGTGAGGAGGGTGCCGGTGCCGTCGGCGAGGGTGGCGGTGCCGATGCGGACGGGGGTGTCGTCGTCGAGGCGGTCGAGCCAGGCGCGGAGGGCGGGGAGGTCGGTGGCGGGGATGGTGTGGGTCCAGGGGCCGCCGGCGGTGGGGGTGTAGCGCGGGGGCTGGTCGGGGGTGGTGGACTGGAGGGCGGGGCCGAGGACGTCGTGGTGGGTGGTGGTGAGGGTGATGGGGCCGGCCTGGCGGAGGAGCCAGGCGAGCTCGGCGGCGAGGAGGGTGGTGCGGCCGGGGAGGGCGGTCATCGGGGGTCCTCAACTGGTTGCGGTGCGGGGGCGGTGGGGGCGCAGCAGGGGACATTCCGGTACCCCGGGGCAGGGGGGGGGTTATTAAGGGGGGGGGGTGACGGCCGTGGTGTTGGTGTCCCAGGGGGCGGT